>NZ_JBEYID010000012.1:242540-262329 GCF_040635605.1 Streptosporangium sp. NPDC006930
CCGGCGACGGCCAGGCGCTTGCCGTCCGGGTCGAACGCCACCGAGTTCACCCAGTCGGTGTGGCCGGTGAGGGTGCGGATCAGGCCGCCGGTGACCGTATCCCAGATCTGCACCGTCCCGGCAGAACCTGAGCTGGCCAGGCGCTTACGGTTCGGGCTGAACGCCACCGAGTTCACCCTGTGGCTGTCACTGGTGAGGGTGCGGATCAGGCCGCCAGTGTCCGCATCCCAGATCCGTACCGTCTTGTCGTCACCGGCGGTGGCCAGGTGCTTGCCGTCCGGGCTGAACGCCACCGAGTTCACCGCGCCTGTGTGGCCGGTGAGGCCTTTCAGGACGCTTCGTGCAGGCTGGTTGACCACCGCGTACATGCTCGTGCGGGCGTCGCTGGTCGAAGCGATCGCCCATGCCGCCGCTGCCAGGCGTGCCGATGTCACCGGGTCGCCGGGCAAGGATTGGCTGTCGGCGGCCAACTGGCTGGACACCGCCGGTCGTCGCCGTTCGGCATCGGTGGCCTGCTGGTCGGCGTCCTGGGCGAATCGCACGGCGGCTATCGCGGTGATGATGGAGATGACCAGGAGCCCGGCCAGGACGGAGAACAGCGCCTGCCAGCGACGCCGGGTGCGGGTGACAGCCCGGGTGCTGGCGTTAAGGAAGGCGGTGGCGGCCTCGGGCAGCCTGAGGTGGCGGCCGAGGTCGGCGTGCCAGCCCGCCGCAGCATGCTGGGCCGTTTCCAGCCGGGTGCCGCGGTACAGGAACGACGCATCCTGGCCGGCCTGCGCCCATTCGGTGGCGTCCTGGCAGATCTCGCCGTGCAGGATGCGATCGGCTTGCTCTTCGGCCAGCCAGGAGCGCAGGCGTGGCCAGGCGCTCAGCAGGACGTCGTGGGCGAGTTCGACGGTGCCGGCCGCCGCCAGGTCCGCGAGCTCCGCCGCAGGATCGCCCGCCGCCGTGGACGAAGCGCCGCTGCCCGCAGCGGTCGAGCCGGACACACCTGGTGCGCCGGCGGGCGCGGATACGGGGACAGGGGACGCGGCACCGGTCACCATCAGCCGGGCACGGGTGAAGGCGCTCACGATCTGGCGGGCCACCTCCGGCTCGGCCGGCTCGCAGCGAGCGGCCAGCTCACCGACGCTCGCGCGCTGCCGCACGGGCTGCCCGTCGGCGCCGATGAGGGTCAGCGCCAGTAACACCCCTTGCGCGGTCTGCTGCTGCCGTGGGGTCAGGTTGAGGTAGGCGTCTTCGGCGGCGTCTTGGACGGCGGAGGCGACGCCGCCGGAGCGGTCGTAGCCGTGCAGGGTCAGCTGCCCGTCGTGGCGGTGGCGCCAGGTGCGCACCATCGCCATCGACAGCAGCGGCAGCGCCCCCACCACCGAGCCGCCGCCCGGCGCCTCGTCCGCGGTGGCCCGGGTGTACGCGATGAGGTCGCGTACCACCTGCTCGGCCAGGCCATCCTGGACCCGCAGCCCGGCCGCCGCGGCCGGTCCGGTGATCGCCCGGCGCAGTTCCGGCTCGCTCATCGGGCCCAGCACGAACGCCCGCTCCTCCAGCGCCCGCGCCAACGCCGGGTGGGCGGCGCACCGGTCGATGAAGTCGCCGCGCACCGCCAGCACCACGATCCCGGCCGGCTCCCGATCGTGCCGCCCCTCACCCGGCCGGCCGGCCGCCTCCCGGCCGTGATCCGGCGGTCCTGCTGGGGTGGCGATCGCATCCAGCGCGGCCACGAACGCGGGTGCCTCCTCGGCGTGCCCGCGCACCGACGAGGTGAACAACTCCTCGAACTGGTCCACCACCATGATCAGCCGCCGCGGGGTCTGGCCGGAGCCGCCCTGCTGGCGGCGGATCGCCTCGGCTGCCAGCACCTGCCGGGCCCGCGCCCTGGCCCGGGCCGGGTCGGCACGCAGTTCGCCCAACACGACATCGGGGTCGGCGCCGCACCGCACCGCCAGCTGCACGGCCAGCTCCTGCAACGGCCGCTCAGAGGGGGTGAAGCACACCTGCGGCCACGACGAGCAACCGCTGGGATCGTCGGCGGTGGCGGTCAGGGCGGGCAGCAGCCCGGCGTGCAGCAGCGACGACTTGCCCGCCCCGGAGGCGCCGGTCACCATGATCAGACCGCCGTCCGGGCGCTCGGTGGTGGCCATCGCCTGCAGCCGGGCGGTGGCCTGGCCCCGCCCGTGGAACAGCGTCGCCTGCTCCGGGCCGAACGGCGCCAGCCCCTGATAGGGACAGCCGTCGGCCCACACCAGGGCGCTGCTCGCTGCGGGCAACGTGCGCAGCCGGCCAGGGCCGGTGCCGAGAAGCGCCCACCAGGCGTCACGGTCGGGGAGGGTGTCGATCAGGGTGATCGGCACGATGGTCAGGTCTGAGGCGCCCTGACGCGGCGCGTGTTCCGACACCACCCCAACGACCAGGTCGCCGGCCAGCACCGCTGCCCCGGACATGCCCGACCAGGTCGACCCGGCCAGCGTCGTGCCGGCCGAGGGCAGCGGCGGCCCCTCCGGGCGATGGCCGGTCTGCAGGGTGAGCAGGCCCGGCCCCGGCCGCTGCGAGATGGGGATCCGGCCGCTGACCTGGGCGGCCTGGCGGACCGTCGTCGCATCGTGGCCGCGCTCCAGGAAACGCGGGAACCCCACCGCGCCGCAGTCCTCGACCACTTCCAGCCGCTCCGTACGATCGGCGACGCGCGCGAACCCGATCATTGGCAGCAGCCCGATCTCCGCCGGCGCGTCCTCGGTGAGCTCCAGCACGGCCAGATCCGCGTGCCCGACATCTCCACGCAGCAGCACCCGCGCCCGCCAGCTCGTCTTCGGGCCGTCGGGCCAGGGGATGGCGCGCCGGACTTCGATGTCGCCGTCGGCGACGGCGTGCAACGAGGTCAGAACGTGGCGGCCGTCGATCATGAAACCCGAGGCGACCTGCCACTCCGTCCGGGTCCCCGAGCCGCGGCTGACGGTGAGCTGGGCGATGACCTCGACGAACCGGTCCTGGATCGCCACCAGCACGGCTGCCCCCTTGGCTAGCCCGGCTTGGCGGACGAGTGACGGGATACCTTGACCGGGTCACCCTGCGCATCGACGGGCGGCTGCAAGACGACGGTCACCTTCTGCACCCGGTCGTGCTCGATCTTGCCGCCGGCGCCGGCCTCCAGCACCCACACCTTGACCTTGCCGCTGCCCTCGCCGGTCTTCTTCACCCCGACCTGGAACTCCAGCGTCACCTCCCCGACGGGGAACTGGATGTCCGCATCAGCGCCCGCGGCGATCGCCTCCCGCAGCTCCTGACGGATCTGCTCGATCGCCTCCGGCAGCCCAAGCTCCGCCACACGCCCTCCCACCGCACCAGGGACCCGGCCAGGAACCCGATCTTAGGCCGCCGAACGCCTGCGGCGCCGCACTTCCCGCCGATCCCCCCACAACCGACACCAGATGACGATGGTCGCCGGTACGGCGGCGCTGGCAGCGACCGCGCATGGCGCCATCAGCCAACTGTCGGCAAGTTTCGTGAGCGGAGCGAGCACACTCCGAAGGAGGCCAGCTCAGTGAGGCGGTCAGGGAGGGACGGTTCATGGAAGCAGCCGAACCGGACGGCGACCCCCCGTTGACGGGCTTCAGCGACGCGCAACGCCTGCAGGCGCTCGAACGCTGGCGGCTGCTGCGGCCCCACCTCCAAGACGATGTCCCGCTGGCCCGCATCGCCGCCTCCTGCGGGGTCCCCAAGCGGACGTTGCGCCGGTGGCGCGCCGCCTACCAGGCCAGCGGCCTGGCCGCGCTGGTGCGCCGGTCGCGTTCGGACCGCGGCCGAGCACGGATGCCCGAGCCGTTGCGGCTGCTGATCGAGGGCCTGGCGCTGCGGCCGCCCCGCCAGAGTGTGGCGGTGATCCACCGGCAGGCCGCCAGCGTCGCCACCGCGCAGGGCTGGCCGGTCCCCGCCTACTCCACGGTGCACGAGATCGTCCGCAACCTCGACCCGGCGCTGGTGGCGCTCGGAGTGGAGGGCAGCAAACCCTACCGGGAGGTGTATGAGCTGGTGCATCGCAGGGAAGCGTCCCAGCCGAACCAGGTCTGGCAGGCCGACCACACCGAGCTGGACCTGTGGGTGCTGGACCCCAAGGGGCAACCGGCCCGGCCGTGGCTGACCACCATCGAGGACGACCACTCCCACGCGATCGCCGGGTACGCGGTCAACCTGGAGGCGCCCTCGGCGCTGTCCACCGCGCTGGCCTTCCGGCAGGCGATCTGGCGCAAGGCCGAACCGGGCTGGCACGTGTGCGGCATCCCCGAGATCTTCCGCCTCGACCACGGCCCGGATTTCACCTCCGCCCATCTGGAACAGGTGATGGCCGACCTGCGCGTGCGGCCGGTGTTCAGCAAGAAGGGCCAGCCGCATGGCCACGGCAAGATCGAACGGTTCATGGAGACCATGAACCAGATGTGCCTGGCCCACCTGCCCGGCTACGCCCCCAAGGGCAGCACCGGCCGCGCCGCCCAAGCCCCCCTGACCCCGCCCAGCGCTGACGACTCCACGGCGCGCGCGTACACCACCGACCGTCCCCCACCCGCGTCTGAGCCCGGCCCCGCTCCCGCGAACCGATCCGAGCCGGCGCCCGCGCCGCTCCTGGTGACCAAGGAGCACCGCAGGTTCGGCGAGTTCGCCGAAGCCGTCCGCCGCAAACGCTACATCGGCCTGTGCTACGGCGGCCCGGGCGTCGACAAGACCGAATCCGCCCGCGCCTACACCCGCTGGGACCAGCTCGCCCCGCACTTCAACGGGCAGGGATCGGCCGCCGCGCCCGAGGCCGACAACGTGCTGGCCGGCCGTGCCGTCATGTACACCCCCAAGGTCCACAGCACCCCGGACAAGCTCGACAAGGAGATCTCCCTGCTGTGCGACCGGCCCGGCCGCACCGTCGACCTCATGCTGCAGACCGGCCGGGGCAACGGCGACAACTCTTCACCTCAGACCAGCTCCACCGGTGCCGAGCTCCTGATCGTGGACGAGGCCGACCGGCTCAAAACAGCTGGGCTCGAACAGCTCCGCGATCATCATGACCGCACCGGCATCGGTGTGATCCTTATCGGCATGCCCGGCATCGAAAAGCGCCTGGCCCGCTACCCCCAGCTCTACTCCCGGGTCGGCTTCATCCACCACTACAAACCCCTCTCCGCCGACGAACAGGCGCACGTCCTGGACCGCAAATGGCCCCATCTGGGCCTTGGCGCGAGCGACGATTTCGCCACGACCGAGGCCATCGCCGCCATCACCCGCATCACCAGCGGAAATTTCCGCCTCATCACCCGCCTCGTCGACCAGATCGAACGCGTCCTGGAGATTAACCAGCTGAGCACCGTGACCAAGGAAGTCGTCGAAGCCGCCCGTGAGAACCTGATCATCGGCGTCATGTGAGGCTCCCGCCTCGAACTCGCGACCCACCACATCGACAACCCCGGCCCCGCCACGGCGGGGCCGTACTCGTACCGCCACGAGATCACGTCCGGCCAAATAGCACTGGAGATCCCGGCCATTTACCGCCGGAACTTACAAGCAAACAGCCCCAGCCTCAGCCGGATGACATCAGCCTGAGACAAATCGCGATGACATCCGGCTGAGACAATCAGCATCTGCTCAGCTCATGGCATCGTCAGATGACGGATGAACCGGGATCCCACACTTCGGGGGTTCGTGGAGACCTTACGCCCGGACGAGCGCTCCCGCGGCCGTGGAACGATCAGCCGCGGGAGGTTATCTGCTGCACGGCCCAGCCGTTGCCGTCCGGGTCCTTGAAGAAGACGAATCCCACGTTGTCGAGGTCGTCCCCCTCACGGCTCGGGCGGGCGCCCGACGGGCCCAGCACCTGGACCTCGCTCACCTCTACGCCTCGCTCGACGAGGTGCGCACGGGCCGCGTGGACGTCCGAGACCACCAGTTGCGGGCCCTGGAGCGAGCCCGGCTCCATGGCGACGAACCCCTTCCCCAGGACGATCGAGCAGCCGGACCCCGGAGGAGTGAGCTGGACGAGTTGGGGTCCGCCGTCGATCCGGGTGTCGTGGTCCACCGTGAAGCCGAGCTTCTCCGCGTAGAAGTCCTTGGCACGGTCGATGTCACTGACCGGGACCACGACCACTTCCAGGGTCCAGTTCACGAGTTCGCTCCTTCTGCCGGCGGCACCTGTTGCGGAGGTGCGGCTCACGGCGGCAACGGCACGACCGGCCCTGTCGCCGCGACCTCGCCCGCCTTCTCAGGCCGGCGAGTCCCGCGAACATGAGTCGAGCCGGTCGGCGCCCACCCTTCGATAACCTATTCGTTCTATAACCATTCGGTTTTCTACAGGCCCGTGTGGCGGCTGTCAACCGCCGCCGACCTCAGACCCCACGCCCGGAACGCCCGCTCAGGTGTCCGCGCCGATCACCCGCGCGGCGGCGAGGTAGGCGGCGAGCAGGCTCTCGGCGACCGCCGTCACGGTCTCGTCTCCGGGCAGGAAGTACGGGCTGTGCAGCCCCGCAGTCGTGTCGGTGCCCACGAACAGCATCAGCGACGGCACGACCGACGCGAAGTGGGCGAAGTCGTCGGCGCCGCAGGAGCGCAGCGTCGCCGGCATGTGGTGGGCGACCTCAACGAGGATGCGGCCGGTCTCCTCGGCGAGCCGGGCGTCGTTGACGAGCACCGGCTCCCCGTTCGCGATCCGTACCTCCGCCTCGCAGCCGTGGACACGGGCGACCCCCTCGACGACCTCGCGGAAGCGGTGGTGCAGCTGCCGACGCCAGGGCTCCGACATCGTACGAAGGGTGCCGCGCGCCGCGGCCTGTCCCGGGATCGCGTTGGGGGCGTTGCCCGCCGACACGGTCCCGAAGGTGACCACGGTCGGCGTCATCGGGTCGGCGTCGCGGCTCACGAGCTGCTGCGCGGCCACGATGATCTGGGCGAGCGCGAGAACCGAATCACTCGACAGGTGGGGGTAGGCCGCGTGTCCGCCCTGCCCGCGGACGACGACGGCGAACTCGTCGGAGGAGGCGTTGACCGCGCCGGGGGTGCAGGCCGTCTCACCCGCGCCGAGCACCGGCTGGACGTGTGCCGCGATCATCGCGCCGACCTGGTTCCTGCGCAGCGCGCCCGACTCGACGATGTCCCTGGCACCGGAGGGAGGGGTCTCCTCACGCGGCTGCAGCACCGCGACCATCGGCGCCGGCGCCCGTACCCTGTCGACCGCCCTGGTCAGCGCGACCAGGGCCGCGAGGTGCACGTCGTGGCCGCAGGCGTGCATCGCGCCGTTGCGCGAGGCCCAGGGAACGTTCGTCTCCTCGGGGATCGGCAGGGCGTCCAGCTCTCCACGTACCCCGACGGCGAGTCCCTCGCCGCCGACCCGCAGGAGCGCGCCGGTCACGGCCACCCGCTCCATCGCGCTGCCCTCGGGCAGCGCGTCCAGCACACGCTTGAGGGTCGGCTCCTCCTTTCCCGAGACACACGGCTCGGCGTGCAGTTCCCGCCGTAGCTGGAAGGCGGCGGGCATTTCGGCGTGGAGGGCGGCACGGAGCCGCTCACGAACCTCGTTCATCGCCCCTCCCCGGGCCGGGGGGCGTCGTGGCCGACCCTCACGCGCCCTCCTGTGCGAGCGCGCGGACATGGGTGCCGATCATGGATCTCCCTCTGCTGTGCGTGGTGCCGTTCTCGTGGTGCTTGGGTGAGGCGGGGCCGTTCCCAAGGAAATGTCATGCCCGAATATCCCCTCCGGCTCACCCGCCGATCGATCTATCCCCTCCGGCTCACCCGCCGACCGGTCGCTCCACCTCACCGGGCGCCTCGCCCGTCATCGTGCCCGCGCCCTTCCCCCGGACGGCGTACGCGAGGGTGAGGGTGACAACGGCGATCGGGAAGACGGCGGCGACGAGGATGCCGGTGCGCAGACCGGAGCCGCCGTCGTCGGGGAGCGCGGCCGACAGGGTGGCGAGAAACCCGTCGGCGGCGGCGGAGGCGTCCGCGGCGGCTCCGGCGATCCAGGGGCCGACCGCGCCACCGGCGTCCCCGAAGACGGCGAGCACGCCGAACATCGCGGCGCCGCCGAGGGGGAAGCGGGCCGCGGCGAGGCTGAAGGTGCCCGGCCACAGGAGGCTGACGGCGAGGCCGCACACCGCGCAGCCGATGAGGCTGACCACCGGGTTGGAGGACAGGCAGACGACGAGGTAGCAGACGGTCGCCAGCGCGCCGCACGCGGCCATCGCGGGAACCAGCGGGATCTTCTCACCCCACAGGCCGTAGACGATGCGGCCGATCCCCATCAGGACCGCGAACAGGCACGGACCCGCCAGGTCGCCCCACACCTTGGAGACCCCCAGCCCTTCCTCGGCGAAGAGGGAGGACCACTGCGACATGGTCAGCTCGGCCGCGCCCGCGCTGAGCATCAGCACGAGGGCGGCGGCGAAGGCGGGGGCCCCGAAGAGCGCCCGCAGGGAGGTGCGGTGCTCGTCGGGTACGGTCGCGGGCAGCGGCACCCTCAGGAACGCCACCATGTTGACCAGCGGGACCAGCGCCCAGGCGACGGGCAGGACCTGCCAGGCGTCCTGGCCGATCCAGGCCAGCAGCAGCGTGCTGCCCGCCACCACCGCTACCTGTCCCCAGCAGTAGAAGGAGTGCAGCAGGCTCATCGCCGCGGCCTTACCCTCCTGCGGACTGGGCAGCGCGTCCACGACCGGGCTGACGAGCACCTCCAGCAGGCCGCCGCCGACGGCGTAGACGATGATCGCGACGCACAGTCCCAGGTACGGGGAGGGCGACATGACCGGGGCCACCGCGAGCAGCATCAGTCCCAGCGCCGACAGGATGTGGGCCAGCACCAGCGGGACGCGGTAACCGGTCCGGTCCACGAACTTCACGGCCACGATGTCGGTGACCAGCTGGGTGGCGAAGTTGAGCAGTACCAGGCGCCCGAGCATCTCCAGCGGCAACTGGTAGCGGGTCTGGAACACGATGAACAACAGGGGGGCCAGGTTGTTGACGATGGCCTGGGTGACATATCCGGTGTAGCAGGCGCGGCGGGTGTGGTCGTACGTCGTCATGGGTGATGCGTTTCTCTCCCTGGGGGGCTGACCGTCCCGCACACTACGGGGCGCGCCGGCACCGCGGGACATCCACCCCCGACGTGCGAAAACACCAGGCCATCAGGAGGGCCGGACGGCCGCGCGGCCTTGGGCGGCTGACCCCTCACACCTGGCGGACGGCTGTCTTGGGCGTGGGCCTCTCACCCCCGGCGGACGATCGTGCTCCCGAGCCGCGCGTTCCCCGGGCGGCCGGGCGGTTTGGGGCGCGTGGCGCCTACTTGAGCTGCAGGACCGGGGCGACGGCAGAATGCGAGCGGGGGGAGGTGGGAAGGCATAGGACGAACCAGACGATCTTTCCCCCGGTGGCGGGATGGGCGACGCCCCAGTCGTCGGCGAGGGAGTCGACGATCTGGAGGCCCCGGCCGCTGGTGGCGTCCATGTCGCGGGCACACATGCGGGGAACTCCCGCCCCGGGGTCGAAGAGCTCACCGCGGACGAGGTTCTCGCCACCTCGGATTCGCAGCGCGCACGCGGCACCACCGTACCTGACGGCGTTGGTGACCAGCTCGCTCACGATCAGCGTGCAGTCGTCTATGAGATCGTCAGCGCCCCACAGGGAGAGCTCTCGGCGAACCAGCGAGCGGGCGTCGCGCACGCTCGCGGGGACGGCGGGCAGCAGGCACTCGCCTACGTACTCGTGGGCGACCTCGAGGGCCGCCGCGGATGAGTTGTGCTGGAGAGACACTGCGCCTCCTTCTGATGGGAGCGCTCCCATGACAAATGTAGAACATCCGGTCACGTCTGGGAATTGATTCCTCCTTACTTGTTTCTATTAGATGTCGTAAGAGTGACGATAAGCCAGTTCGTTTCGTGACGTTTGGGGAGGATGAGGTCACAGACCCCAGCCGGCACCATCACTGCCCCTTCCGGGACACCACGCCACACCACCTGGGCGGATTCCCCGCCTTCCGTGAACCCGCCCGTGCCCTCGTCTCCCGCCCACCCCGGGACCACCGCGCCTGGAAGGGCCGCGACCACGTCAGCGCAGCTGGGGAAGGACCTTCGCGCCGAAGGCGTCGATGAAGGGAGCCTGCTCCTGGCCCACGTGGTGCAGATAGATCTCCTCGAAGCCCAGGTCGGCGTACTCGTTGATCCTGGCGGCGTGCCAGCCCAGGTCGGACGAGACGTTGACGACCTCGGCGATCTGCTCGGACGAGACGTCCGCGGAGACCACGTCGAAGAGTTCGGGGGTGTCGAGGTCCCAGCTGACCGGCGGGGAGAAGACATTGCTCCGCCACTGGTGGTGGGCGATGGCCATCGCCTCGTCGTCACTCTCGGCCCAGCTGAGGTGAACCTGGAGCGCCACCTTCCCCTTACCTCCGGCGTCCCGGTAGGCGCCGATGACCTCGCGCAGGTGGTCGACCGGCCCTCCCACGGTGATCAGACCGTCGGCCCACTCCGCGCACCAGCGGGCCGTGTCGACGCTCACCGCCGCGCCGACGAGCTTCGGCGGGACCTGGGGCCGGGTCCACAGCCGGGCGCGGTCGACGGTCACCAGGCCGTCGTGGCTCACCTCCTCCCCCGCCAGCATCGCCCTGATGATGTCGACGCACTCCCGCAGTCGCCGCGTGCGAAGCTCCTTGCGCGGCCAGCGGTCACCGGTGATGTGCTCGTTGCTCGCCTCACCCGTGCCGAGGGCGGCCCAGAAGCGCTCGGGGAACATCGCCCCGAGGGTGCCGATCGCCTGGGCGATGATCGCGGGGTGGTAGCGCTGGCCGGGGGCGTTCACAACGCCGAACGGCAGGTTCGTCGCCTGAAGCGCCGCGCCCAGCCAGGACCAGGCGAACCCCGACTGCCCCTGTCGCTCGCTCCACGGGGAGAAGTGGTCCGACGACATCGCCGCCCCGAACCCCGCCTGCTCGGCCTGGGTGACGGCTTTCAGAAGCTCTGCCGGATGGATCTGCTCGTGTGAGGAATGGAAGCCATAAGTCGTCATCGCCTCCGGCTACCCGGGAGAAGGCCGTCCATTCGGGCACACGCCCCCGACCTGGCCGTACAGGTGCCCCTCTCGAATGAGTGGCCGGACCGGATCCCGACAGGTGGCCTGCTCGGACGGGTGGCCGGGCCGGGCCCGTACGAGTGAACGGGCCGGACGGGAAGCGCGGTACCGCCCGAGGTCACGGACGGCACCGCGCTCAGCTCTTACCCGAGTCTCACCCGGTCCTCAGCAGGCCCCTCAGGAGGCCTCAGTAGGCCGACGTGTAGGTGACGAACGAGAGCCGGTCGACGCGGGTGGCCGCGTCGTAGCAGGCGACGTTACGCACGATCGCGGTGCCGGAGAAGGTACTCCAGAGGGTCTGCAAGTTGCAGAACTCGGGGCCCGGCCCGTACGCGGTGACCTGGACCTGGTCCTGCAGGAGCCCGACCTTCGGGAAGGTGACCAGACGCAGACCGAGTCCCGAGCTCTGGATCGTGTTCGTGGCCCCCTGGGAGTTGTAGTTCAGGCCCGCGGGCGTCGGCGCGTACGGGCCGGGGTTGGCCGGGTTGGTGTCGAAGGTGTAGGCGAAGTTCTTCGGCGGGATCGCCGCGCCGGTGATGGCGCGTTCACGCTGGTAGGTGAGGGTCCATCCGGTGTTGAGCGGCGCGTTCGTCGCGTTGTGGCAGCGCACCTGGACCGCCTGCGCGCCCACGCCGGGAGACCAGGCGCCGACCTTGCAGCGGGCGGGCTGGCTGGAGTTCACCGCGGTGACCTGGAGGTTTCCCGCGGCACTCGCCGAGCCGAGGCCCGGCAGGTTGACCGTCCAGACGCCCGCACCCCCGGCGACGGTGTTCACGCCACCGGCCGAGTTGAACTGGTCGGCGATGCCGGCGCCGTTGTGGTGCACGTAACCGAACGCCTGCGGTGCGGGCAGGGTGCCGGTGCTCTGCTCGAAGACGATGCTGTACGGGGTGAAGACCTGAGCCCCTCCGTACCGGTAGCACTGCACCGCCACCATCAGGTCGGGTCCCGAGGGGCCCCATTTCTGTACCTGGCACCAGTAGGCGTTCTGGGAGATCGCCGTGACGTGGACGACGCCGCCGTTGATCGCGAGCTGCGGGAACCTCACGTACGTCTGCCCGACCACGCCGGGGGTGACCGTGACGTTGAAGCCCGGCGCCCAGCTGCCCGCCTGGTGGTTGATGTCGGGGACGCCGGAGGTCACGTCGACCACCGCGAAACCCCACCGGTTGGGAACGGCGGCCTGCGCGCCCGTGGCCGCCGCGGTGACGCTCGCGGCGAGCATCGCGATGACACACAGGATTTGGAACATGACTCTTCGTAACTGCAGCATGCCGTACTCCATCGGCTTGGGGGGTTGGGCGATCGGACGCGACCGAGGAACCAGTGAGTGGAAATGTCTGGAATCACAGTTCGTCCTGAGCTCTTGATAACCCGCCCGTCCCCCCTTGAAAAGACCCAACCTGACGGGTGAGATGACTTCGTCTCCCCAGATCAGGTCAGGGTCCGGACCAGATGGCGGTCTTCTTCCCAGGAGATCACCCGGTCGTTCCTGCGAGTACCGTATGAACAACGCACAGCCGATCCGCCAGGATCCACGAGACGGGGTGTGAGACCGTGCCGGAGCTCGAACCGAACGTTCCGCGTGTCATGTGGCAGTTACTTGAGCCCCTGCACGCCGTCACCTACTTCGCCCCCGAGGCTCTGGCGGCGTCCGACGCGGTCGGCATGCGCGGTTTCTGGATGGGCTACTTCGCGTCCAGGGCGGCGCCCCTCGGGCCGGTCGGCCCCGGCGTCGTCACGGCGGCCTTCCACGGTTTCCACCCCGTGAGGGTCGCCAGGGCGCTCCCCGACGCGTGGACGTTCGCGACCCCCGGCGACGTGCTGCGCGCCAGGCTCGACGGGGCGGGAGCGGCGCTGCGGAACGCGCTCACCGACAAGGTGATCGGATCGGACGACATGCGCGCGGCGGCCGACCTCGCCTGGGAGGCCGCAGGGCTCGCCGACACCGCCGGTCGGGTGCTCGGCGCGGCCAACCAGGCGCTGCCCGCGCCCGACGAACCGCACCTGCTGCTCTGGCAGGCCGCGACCACGCTGCGCGAGCACCGGGGCGACGGGCACGTGGCCGCCCTCGTCGCCCACGGCGTCTCCCCCGTCCAGGCCCACCTGCTCAAGGTCGCGGCGGGCGAGACGGACCTGGAGCAGCTGCGTCTGGGACGGCACTGGGACGACGAGGAGTGGGAGGCCGGTGCCGCCGCCCTGCGCGAGCGCGGGTGGGTCGACGACTCCGGCCTTCTGACGGCCGAGGGCGCACGGGAGCGCGGGCGAATCGAGCGGCTCACCGACGAGGCGGCGGCCACCCCGTGGCGCGCCCTGGGAGACGAGCGCACCTCCGAGCTCGCCCTGCTGCTCCACCCGCTGACCACGGCCGTCCTGGAGTCGGGCGTCATTCCGCCCTCGAACGCGATCGGCCTGCCGAGCTCACTCGCGGAAAGCGAGGACGGCCGGGGGCTCACGCTCCCGGCCGTCCCGTCGCGGATCGGCTGAGGGGGATCAGCCGAACGGCAGCCGTACGAAGGACCGGTTACCGACACCGAGGCTGACGGTGTTGTTGCCGATGGCGTTCCAGACCTCGACCCTCACCCGGCCGTTCGACAGGTTGCCGAGCGTGCCAGAGGAGGACTGCGGGCCGGCCGCCTGCGTGTAGTGCTCCCAGCCGGTCACCGGGTCGGTCGCGAAGTAGGCGTAGGTCTCCACCCTGTCCCAGCTCCCGTCGCCGGTCAGGTCGTAGGAGACCCTGACCTGGGTGCCGTTCGCGATCGAGGTGCCCGAGTCCAGGAAGAGGTCGAACGCGGTGGTGCCGCCGTTGCGGTTGGCGGTGAGACCGGTCGCCGTGAAGACCTGGGCGTTGGTCGGGACGCCGTCGTGGTTGCCGTTCGCGGCGGCCAGCGTGACGCTGCCCGCCGTACCGGTCGTGCCCGTCAGCCCTCCGCCGCTCTGCAGGTAGCGCGTCGCGGCGAAGACACCCGGGGTCGGGGTGGGGGTCGGCGTCGGAGTGGGGGTCGGCGTGGGGGTCGGGTCGGGGTTCGTGGTGCCACCCCCCGCGTTGCCGCCGCTCCAGGTGAAGGCGCCGGAGGTCGCCGTCTTGCCCGCCGGGACGTTGAGCACGGTGCCGTTGGAGAAGGTCACCGTGAGCGGGCTACCGGTGATGTTGGACGCGACGTAGGTGCGTGCCCCGTTCTTGCTGAACACCTTCGCCAGCGGGTGGTTGGCGGTGACGGAGTTGTCCACCGTGCCGAGGGCGGCCAGGTTGCGGATCCAGTGGAAGGTGTGCGCCCTGCTCTCCCCCTCCTCGGGGGTGTAGCCTCCGGCGGCGCGCAGGTTCGCCAGGGCCGCGTCACCGTTGCCCAGCGCCTGGAACTGCCAGATGATGTCCTGCCACACCGTGGGCGGTCCGCCGTTGTTGCGTACCAGTTCGGCGTAGTTGGTGTTCACGTAGGCGGGGTTGTCGCCCAGGTAGAAGTGACCGCCGGTGATCGGGAGCATGTTGATGCCCTGGATCATCTCCGGCTCGGCGCTGAACCAGGTGGCGTACGCGCCGCCGCTGCCCCAGACCATACCGACCGTGCTGTGGCCGAAGGCGGCGGGAAAGTTCTGGTCGCGCACGTCGAACCAGTACTCCTGGATCGCCGCGGCCTGGGTCGTGTAGATGAAGATGCCCGCGTCGCGGACGGCGGTGTTGCCGGTGGCCTGTCCCCACTGGATGAGGGCGTTGGCGAAGTTCTGGCCCTCCGACGACGACTCCTGGTTGTTGCCCGAGCCGAACGCGCCGTGCCCTGCCGCCCAGTCGTGGCCCGCGTAGATGTCGAAGTCGCGCAGGTACGGGAAGCGGGTGTCGGACCGGTCGTAGTTGTTGGCGTCGCGGATCAGCAGGTCCACCATGCCGCCGTACTGGCTCGCCTTCGCCCAGTTGGGGTCGAACTTGGCGAGGGTCGCGGCGGCGGCGATGTAGTAGCCGTAGTGGAAGTGGTGGTCGTTGAGCTCCAGGTCGGAGCCGTAGGAGGCCGGGTAGCCGAGCAGGGTCCCCCAGTTCTGGTTGTAGTAGAAGACCCTGGTCGTCTTGCCCGGTGAGGCGGTGAACCAGTCGTTGAGGCGGGTGCGGATCGCGTTCAGCGCGGCGGTGCGCACCGACGTCAGGTTGAGCTGGTCGGCGATCTCCGCGATGCGGGCGGCCCGGCCCAGGCCCTTGCCCGTCCAGTAGGTGTCGTCGCCCCGGATGTCCATCGGGTTGCCGAGTTCGGCGTTGAGCTGGTTGGTGACCGTGGTGAGGTCCGCCCCCGAGCTGTCGGCCACCGCGGGGACCTCGGGCAGGACGCCGGTGTACTTCATCGTCGTCCTGAACTGCGTACCGGTGACGATCTTCATCGGCCCGCGTGCCGACACGTACGTCTGCGCCAGCGGCGTCGAGCCGGTCAGGTAGTTCCACTGGTGCGGGTAGAGCGCGATGACCGTGCCGGTCTGGCTGCCCTGCCTCGCCGTGGTGGTGAAGGCGTACGTCGTGGTCAGCGTGCTCGCGGACTGGTTGTAGGCGTACGAGACACGGGTGCCGGTGACGTGCGCGTGCGCGTACTGGCCGTAGGTGCTCGCCAGCGCCGCGCGGTCGCCGCCCGCGGGGAGCGCCGCCACGGAGAAGAAGTCCTTGCCCGCCAAAGAGGAGCTGATCGTGGTGCCGCTCACCGACCAGGTCGCTCCGGTCGGCGCGTAGGCGACGTAGTCACGGCCGCCGACGGTGAAGCCGATGGTGGCGCCGCTGTTGGACCACACCGTGGGGGTGCCCGCGGCGGTGATCTGCGCGTTGCCGCCGGTGATCTGGAAGTACGCGAACGGCAGGCCGTGGCCGATGGTGGCCTTCATCGTCCGGCCCCCGCCGCTCCAGTACGGGGTGACGGTCCAGTCGCTCCAGCCGTCGACCTTGACGTCCGGCGAGTTCAGGCCCGCGACGCCGACGCGGATGTTCTCGACGTAGGGGTAGTGGTACTCGCCGACGCCGGTCGCGGTGCCGCTGATGGCGGGGGTGGTGTTGTAGGAGAAGCCGAGGCCGTTGCCGAAGGTGTCGTACGAGATCGGGTGCGCGTGGAGCGGCTCACCGTACGCGCAGTCGGTCTTCTTGTAGAGGATCGACGACCACCAGTCGTTGGTGGGCACGGCCCCCGCGGGGGCGTTGGACGTCACCCACTGGCGGGGGTTGGTGGAGATGGAGCCGCAGCCGGTCGGCAGCGAGCGTCCTGCGGGGAGGGTGTCGGCGTAGCTGCCGGCGCCGACCGTGGCGGCTTCCGCGGAGCGGGCGGCGCCGAGGCCGAGCAGCCCGGCCACCATCGCGACGACCACACCGGCGGCGAGGCGGCGACGGCGGGTCCTGAGGCGGGCCGCCGACCGGGCGAGTCGTCCTTCGCGGGGGTGCGCACTGTCCGGACCCGTGGTCCGGATCGAGGGATCCATAGGGGGTGCCTCCGGGGAGAGGAATCGGGCTCTGAAGCTGACCGATACGAGAGAGCGCTCTCTCACCGAAAAGTAACGGGATGCGTCACGTCAGTCAATGTTTCGCGTTGGTAACGAATAGGTAAAGCGTAGAGGTGCAGGCGGGAGGGCGTAAGCCCAGAAAAATAGGGCGTTCTACTGCGCATCGCCATCTTTTTATCCACCCGTCTACCACATCGCCCCTCTGGTCGACGATCAAGAAATGGCCCTACCCTGATCTGAGAGCGCTCTCATAACCGACCGACGCTCAACGTCGGCCGGCCCCTGACGGCGCCCACCCCCTCCCGCCCGTCGCCGGTCGACCTCCGAGGAAACCCCTCCCCGTTCACCGTCGGCCACCCCCTTGGCGGCGCGAACCCTTCACCTGGAACGTCCTCACCCCCACGCCCGCACATGCCTGATCACCAGGACGGACGCAACTGGCGAGACGGCGACAAAAACAGGGCTGGACACAGAGAGTAATGAAGAATTACTGTCAGTGAGCACACAGGCACCCTCTGCCCCAGGAGACATCATGCGAAGCAGGAAGCTCATGACCGCCGCGCTGAGCGCCGCCGTCGTCGCGGGTCTGACCACGATTACCGCCGCCGCTCCGGCCACGGCCTCCGTGCCCACCGTCCCCGATGCTCCCGCCGCCGTCGCCTTCAGCGGCTACCAGATCGTCAAGCTGCCGAACGCCAACGTGCCCAACTTCCAGCGCCGCGTGGTCCACTGCCCCGGCGGGAAGAAGGCCATCGGCGGCGGCGCCGAGGCGCAGGGCAACGGGGCCATACTGGTGGGCTCCTTCCCCACCGACGACGGCAACGGTTGGATCGGGCTCGGTCGCCAGATCGGCTACAACGACGTGGGCATCAGCGTCTACGCGATCTGCGCCAACGTCAGCTGATCACCGCTCCGCGACACCCGCCATCCCCCTGGCCCACTGCGACACCTTCCCCCTGTGACACAGCCCCCCTGTGACACAGCGCCCGGGCCACCACGGCGACCACCGTCCTCGTTGTCGCCACCGCCCCGCCCATCTCCCCCGGTGATCGCCGTCCCCGCGATCACCACCGTCTGATCACCTTCCCCTGATCAGCGTCCCCAGGGAAACACCGGCTCCGGCCAGACCAGAAAAGGTCCGACCGGAGCCGTTTCGCGTTCTCCCAGAACCGTCCCGCGAAGAACCCTGCCCCAGGGATCGCCCTCGCTCCGAACCAGTGGAGACTCAGCGCGCCGAACGGCAGCAGGAAAGCTGGTGTCACACCTCATCTGCCGCGTACGGTGTTCGGCGCGGTGGGCAGATCCGGAATAGACGGGGTTGAGCGGATGAGTGCGGAAGAAAGGCTCGAACGGGCCAGGTTGCTTTACGAACGCGCGGTCTTCGACGGTGAGGCCGGGGTGCTTGAGGTGGCCGACCGGGAGCTGAACGCGGTCGAGGCCGGTCTGGCCCTGGCCCGTGGCCGGATCATGCACGCGCGTTTCTTCGAGGACGGTGACGAGGATCCGCAGGAGCTGGCGCTGTTCGAACGGGCGACGGAGCTCTACCGGACGCTCGGCGACCTGCGCGGCGAGGGTGAGTCGCTGTTCTGGATCGGCATCTTCCACCAGGTCGTCCGCAGGAACGACGACACCGCGGTTCCGTTTTTCGAACGATCGCACGAGCTCGCGGTGCAGGTCGGCGACAAGCTGCTGATGTCGTACGCCCTTCGGCACCTGGGCACCGCGGAGCACGCCGCCGGACGGCTGGAGACGGCGCGGGAACGACTGGAGGAGTCGGTGCGGCTCCGCCGGGAGCTCGGCTTCCTGCCGGGCGTCGCCGCGAACATGGTCGGGCTGATCTACATCGCCGCCGCGGAAGGACGCCGTGACGACGCGCTCGCGTTGGCCGACGAGGCGAGTGCCCTCGCCGAGGCCAGTGGTGCGAGGAACATCGCGCGCCAGATCGAGGAAGCGCGCACGCGAGTGTAGGCGACCTCACCTCTGCCGGGCGCGGGACTCACAACCGCCATGCTGCGCCGGCCCGCGCGCGGGCGGGGCCGGCCGGTCCGGTCACGGCCGCCTCCTGAGCCGGGTCATCAGGAGACGGCCGTCGGCCGCGTTCTCTCAGGAGCGCGAGAGCACCTCGTCGAGCTTTGCGGCGAACTCCTCGTGCAGGCTGCCGAAGGCTCCGTGGTCACCGGGGAACATCACGTGCGTCCCCCCGATCTGCTCGGCGACGACGAAGGAGGCCCGGTAGGGCGGCTGCCCCTCCGAGGCTTCGCCCGCCACCATCACGACGCGCGCCGAGGAGGCCCGCAGCGCGTCGGCGTCGGGGATGTATCTCACGAACGGCGGCACCTCGTAGCCGATGAAGAACTCCATGTTCTTCTCCATCCGCGCCATCGTCTCCGCCACCTCGGGAGTGGGCTTCTCCTGCTCTCTCTGGCCGGCCGCCTCCTCGTGCTCTCTGCCGGTCCTGTCGAACCCGGTGGCGAAGGCCTGCATCGCGGCTCCGGTCCCCTCCTTGGCGAACGCCTCCTCCACGTCCCGGATGACATCGCGCCAGCGGTCGCGGTCGGGCAGCAACTCGAACAGCGGCGGCTCGTGGGAGACGAGGGTGCGCACCTGCTCGGGGTGGCGGGTGGCCAACTCCAGGCCGATGATCGCACCGGAGCTGTTGCCGAAGACGTACGCGGG
Organism: Streptosporangium sp. NPDC006930; assembly: GCF_040635605.1. Classification (NCBI taxonomy): domain Bacteria; kingdom Bacillati; phylum Actinomycetota; class Actinomycetes; order Streptosporangiales; family Streptosporangiaceae; genus Streptosporangium; species Streptosporangium sp. NPDC006930. Next base: position 261,765 of record NZ_JBEYID010000012.1, read on the forward strand.
CTCGTCGGCGGTGACACCCACCTCCACCAGCAGGCGGTGCGCGTCGTCGGCGTGCGTCTCGATGCTCTGCGACTCGGGCGGCCCGTCCAGAGGGCTGCGCGAGTTGCCGCGCCGATCGTAGGTCACCACCGTGTAGCGGTCGGCGAGCCGCTGGGCCAGACCCGCGTATCCGGCGGCGTCGTAAACCCCGCCGCAGATCAGCAACAGGGTCGGCCCCGAGCCGCGGATCTCGTAGTGAAGGGTCGCGCCGGGAACCTTCAGGGTGTTCGTCTTGACGGGCTGCATGGTCGCCTCTCCTCGAAAATCGTCGGCCGTCTCGCTTCGCTGATCACAGAGAATCGGAGCCACGGATGCGTTCTCGACATCCCCACCCGCACAGTCGCAGCGCAAGAGTGTCTCCTCCTGTGGCGGGCCACCCCGGGTTGGCGGCGCGTGCCGGACCGCACCACCGCCACCGTCCTCCCCACTTCCCCCATGGGGGACACCACGCCGTCGGGCGTTCCTCTCCCCCACCTGCCGGAGCGTTCACAGCTTGTACCCGACCCCTGGCACCGTCTCGATCACC
>NZ_JBEYID010000013.1:0-261499 GCF_040635605.1 Streptosporangium sp. NPDC006930
CACACCCCCACCCCGGCGCGGCCCCCCAAAACCATGCGGCGGGCCCCCCCGCGACATGAGAGCGCCTGGCATGCGGGGGCTCGGTATGAGGGCACCCGGTAGGAGAGGCCGGCATGGGTTCTCGGGGCGGACGCGGAGAGCGCTCGTACGGAGCACTCGTCTCGAAACGGCGCGGCCAGGGGCAGGGGCCGATCAGGTGAGGCGCAGGGACATCACGAGGTAGCGGAAAGCGGGGACGGCATCACCCGGAACCTCCGTAATGAGGGCCGGTCGGCTCGGTGACTCCATGTTGAGCCTGACGAACTCGGTCTCGACCCCGTGCAGGCCATCGAGCAGGAACTGGGACTGGAAGGCGATCTGGATGTCGCCGCCGGAGATCTCCGCGTCGACGACCTCGGTGCCCCGGCCGATGTCACCACCGCCCGCCTGGATGAGGACCTGCCCCTGGGCGAAGGAGAGCCGGACCGCGGTGTTGCGCTCGGCGACCAGCGCGACCCGCTTGATCGCGTCGATGAACGGCGTCACCGGCAGGTCGGCCCTGATCGACCAGTCGTCGGTCAGCCGCGAGCGATAGTCGATGAACTGCTCGTCGAGCAGGCGGACCGTGGTGGCCCGGCCGACGCTCTCGAAACCGGCCACACCGTCGCCCAGCGCGACCGACACCTCGCCGCCGCGCAGCGACCTGGCCACATCGACGAGCACCCGGGCGGGCACCATCGCGGCGGCCGTGGTGCCGGCCGTCTCCGGGCGCCAGTCGAACTCCCTGGCCGCGATGCGATAGCGGTCGGTGGCGGCCATGGTCACGTCGTCACCGGAGATGTCGACCCGGATGCCGGTCAGCATGGGGAGGCTCTCGTCGCGACTCGCCGCCGGGGCCACCTGATTGACCGCGCTCGCGAAGACCACACCGCCGACCGCGCCGATCTTCGGCGGCATCTCGGGCAGGGAGGGGAAGTCCTCGACCGGCATGGTCAGCAGGCCGAACTCCGCGCTTCCACAGGTAAGAACCGCTTCGGAGCCGCTGGTGAGGACCTCCACCACCTCGCCGGGCAGGCTGCGGGTGATCTCCGCGAGAATCCGGCCCGGGATCAGCACCCGGCCCGGCTCCGCCACGACCGCCTCGATCGAGACGCGGGCGGAGACGTCGTAGTCGAAGGCCGACAGCACGAGGTCGCCGTCGTCGGCCTCCAGGAGCAGGCCGGACAGGACGGGAATGGCCGGTCGGTTCGGCAGCACCCGGGCCACCCAGGCCACGGCGTCGGCCAGGACATCACGGTTAACCTGGAACTTCACCTGATCATCCCTTCGTCCCGAACGGCACATCGGGCGCGGAAGCCGTACTTCAACAGCACGCTATCCGCTGAGACCGACAGAACAGGTACCGGGCCGAAGAAAAGAGGATCGTCCGCGCAGGCGCCGAGATGAGCCGGCTCGTCGATGCGCGACGTGCTCGCCGGGAACGGGCTCGGGAGGTCGGCCGCGCGGACGTCGAGGGAGATCCCGTTGAGATGGATCGGCCGCGCGGACGTCGAGGTGAGTCAGCCGCGGGCGGCGTTGAGGTAGGTCAGGACGGCGAGCACGCGGCGGTTGTCGTCGTCGGAGGGTGCCAGGTCGAGCTTGGCGAAGATGCTGGCCGTGTGCTTGCCGACCGCGCTCTCGCTGAGGAACAGCCGCTGGGAGATCGCCGCGTTGGAGCGGCCCTCGGCCATCAGCTCCAGCACCTCGCGCTCGCGCGGGGTGAGCGCGCCGAGCGGCTGGTGCCTGGCGGTGCTGGCGAGCAGCTTCGCGATCACCTCGGGGTCCATCGCGGTGCCCCCCGCCGCCACCCGGCGGACCGCGTCGACGAACTGCTCGGCGTTGAAGACCCGGTCCTTGAGGAGATAGCCGATCGCGCCCGAGCCGTCGGCGAGGAGTTCGCGCGCGTACAGCTGCTCGACGTGCTGGGACAACACGAGCACCGGCAGGCCGGGAATGGCCCGGCGCGCCGCCAGCGCGGCCTGGAGACCTTCGTCGGTGAACGTGGGCGGGAGGCGAACGTCGACCACCGCGACGTCGGGTCGCAGCCCGGTCAGCGCTCCCAGCAGCTCCGGCCCCGACTCGACGGCCGCCACCACTTCGAAGTCGTGTGCCTGGAGCAGGTGGACCAGGCCGTCCCGCAGGAGATACAGGTCTTCGGCGATGACGACTCTCAGGCTCATCGGCCCAACCATAGGCGGGCCGGCAGGACCTCCGCCAGCCGCTGCTGACGAGCGTGCATGACGGGAATGAGCGTGCCCGCGGTGTACATGGACAGGCCCAGGAGGATGTTGAAGACGATCAACGGCCACTGCAGGGGTTCTGGCAGGTAGAGCGCGAGAAACCAGCTGCGGTACTCCGCGCCGAAGATCTTCATGAACATCGCCACCAGCCCCTGCGGGAAGAGCGGGAGCCAGCCGAGCCCCCAGCAGATCCCGACGATGATCGCCTTGCCTCGGGGCAGGGATGACTTGTGGTCCGGCCCGCTCTCCCCCAGAAGGGCGTTGGGCAGGTCGAACGTGGCGGTGGTCGGGCCACCCTTCGGGCTGTTGACCACGAGCACCCCGTCGAAGGCCGCCAACCTACGCTCGATGCCGCGCAGGCCGCTGCCCAGGGACGGGTCGGCGCCCCCCGAGCCGTCGTCGGTGACCACCACCCGCAGCGCGCGGTCGTTGCTGCTGATGTCGATCCACACCCGCTCGGCGCCGCCGTGGCGGGCCGCGTTGGTGAGGAGCTCGCTGATCGAGAAGTAGGCGGCCGACTCGACGGGTGAGTCGGGGCGACTGGCCAGGTCCACGGTGACGGTGACCTTCAGGGGGCTGTCCAGCGCGAGGGCGCGCACGGCGTCGCCGAGGCCGCGTTCGGCCAGGACCGGAGGGTGAATGCCCTTGACGAGGTCGCGCAGCTCGACGAGCGCCGTGGAGGAGGCCTCCCTGACCTTGCCGAGCAGGACCTTGGCCGCAGCGGGGTCCTTGTCCATCAGCTCCTCGACCGCGCCGAGCGTCATGCCCATCGCGACGAGCCTCGCCTGCGCCCCGTCGTGCAGGTCGCGCTCGATCCTCCGCAGCTCGGAGGCCTGGGAGTCGACCGTCGCCAGACGTGCCTGGTCGAGCCGCTGCACCCGCGCCGCGAGCACGGCCTTGGCCGTGGGCGACAGCAGCAGGTGGTTCCACCGCGCGTACCCCCGCAGGAAGGTGGGTGTCGCGAGCAGCGCGAGGGCCGCCGCGAGCGCCAGGAGCGGCGAGGTGACCGCGGGGAGATCGGACCTGAGCGTGAGGAGGGCGTACCCGGCCAGGAGGAAGGGCAGCAGCAGGATGGTGCCGGCCAGTGGGTTGAGGAACACCCAGAGCCCGTCCCGCCAGGTGGCCGGGTCACCGAACATCCACTTCAGGCGGTTGTTCCAGTCGGGCCACCGCGGTGTCTTGTAGAGCTGGCGCTCGTGGCGGTACCAGCCGTCGGGCTGGGGACGCACCGGCAGCGGGGGCGGCAGGTAGGGGACCGGCACCGCGGTCCCGAGCCACCCGCCGGTCAGTCTCCTCGCCACCCCCGTGCGAAACCTGAGCAGCCGGACCATCGGGGGGAAGAAGAAGATCATTCCCAGCCCGAACGTCAGCAAGGACGTGACCAGGATCACGACGATGAGGGCCGCGTCCAGTAGCGCCATCGCTCCCAGGACGAGTGCCCTGCCGACCGCCACCGCGTACGTCTTCATGGGTCAAGTGTCGGTGATACGTCCAATATGTGCCCAGTGGTGGAGAGTGCCCTGCGGGGGTGGGGGTAGCCACACCCCCCTCGGGTGCCTGGCCCGCCCCTGCCGGGGGTGTAGACGGATTCTCCGCGTGCGGCGCGGCTCGTAGCGTCGGTGAGCATGAAGGTCATCGAGGTCAGCAACCTCCGCAAGCGGTACCGCGACCAGCTCGCGGTGGACGACGTCTCGTTCACCGTGGAGGAGGGCGAGATCTTTGGAGTTCTCGGCCCCAACGGCGCCGGCAAGACAACCACCGTGGAGTGCGTCGCGGGCCTGCGCGTCCCCGACTCCGGCACCGTCAACGTGCTCGGAGGCCTGCACCGCACCGAGCTCAGGGAACAGCTGGGAGTCCAGCTGCAGAGCTCCGCGCTGCCGGAGAAACTCAAGGTGTGGGAGGCGCTCGACCTGTACGCCTCCTTCTACCGGAGGCCCGCGGACTGGGTGAAGTTGATGGAGCGCGTCGGGCTCGCCGACAAGCGCGACACCCCCTACGGCAAGCTCTCCGGCGGCCAGCAGCAGCGGCTCTCGATCGCACTGGCCCTGGTCGGCACCCCCCGCGTGGCGATCCTGGACGAGTTGACCACCGGCCTGGACCCCCAGGCCCGCCGCGACACCTGGGAGCTCATCGAGCGGATCCGCGAGGACGGCGTGACGATCCTGCTCGTCACCCACTTCATGGAGGAGGCCGAGCGGCTCTGCGACCGGCTCGCCCTGATCGACTCCGGCCGGGTGGTCGCGATGGACACCCCGTCCGGCCTCATCGCCAGGGTCGGCGGGCGGCAGACCGTCAGGTTCCGGTTGTCCGGGCCGCTCGACGACACCAGGCTCGAAGCCCTCCCCGAGGTCACCGAGGTGAGCCGCAGCGGCGGGCAGGTCGCGGTCACCGGCACCGGCAACCTGCTCCTCGCGGTCACGACCGCCCTCGCCGCCGCGAATGTCGTACCCACCGACCTGCGCGTGGAGCAGGCCACCCTCGACGACGCCTTCCTCAGCCTCACCGGAAAGAAGATCTCCTCATGAACAAGATGCTCCTGACCGAGGCCAAGCTCTTCCTGCGGGACCCGGGCAGCCCGATCTTCGCGATGCTGCTGCCCCTCGCCCTCCTGATCGCGCTGGGGCAGATTCCCGGCTTCCGGGAGGCGACCCCCGATCTGGGCGGGGAGCGGGTCATCGACACGCAGCTGCCCGGCATGATGGTGATCCTCGCGGTGGTGACGATGGCGCTGACCGTCCTGCCGGCGACGCTGGTGAGTTACCGGGAGAGCGGCGTGCTGCGCCGGATGTCCACCACCCCTGTCCACCCGATCCGGCTGCTGGTCGCCCAGCTCGCCAACAACCTCGTGGTGGCGATCGTCGCCACCGTCCTTCTGGTCGGCGCGGGCCATCTCGTCCTCGGGTCGATCCTGCCCAGGAGCCCGCTCGCCTTCGCGGGGGTGTTCGTGCTCGGCACGGCCTCGATGCTGAGCCTGGGACTGCTGATCGCCGCCGTGGCGCCCAACGCGAAGGTGGCGCCCGGCATCGGCTCGCTGCTGATGTTCCCGCTGCTGTTCATGGCGGGGATGTGGATTCCCCGGGAGCTGATGCCCGACCTGGTGCGACGGATCGGGGACTTCCTGCCGATGGCGCCGTTCGCCGACGCGCTCCGCGACACGTGGGCGGGACACGCGCCGCAGCCGCTGCACCTGGTGGTGATGGTGGCGACCGTGCTGGTCATGGGTGGGCTGGCGGCTTGGTTCTTCCGCTGGGAGTAGCCGGTGCGGCCTCCGATCCGCCGGGGTCCGTCCCTCACGAGGGGCAGGGACGGACCCCGGCTTCTCCTGCTCACACCGGCTCTCCCCGCCCGGTGCGTTCCTGCTCGGCGCCCCGGATGCCCAGCGATGGGAAGCCGGATATGTCACTCTTGACTGATGCTGATCCTGGCGCACGTAAGTGACGTCCACATCGACGGTTCTCCCCGCAGCATCGACAGGACCCGATCCGTCATGCGACACCTGGAGAACCTACCCGGTCCCCTGGACGCGGTCGTGGTGACCGGCGACATCGCCGACAACGGCCTGATCGAGGAGTACGAGATCGCGCGTGAGCTGCTGACCACGCGCCATCCGACGATCGTCTGCCCCGGTAACCACGACGCCCGTCCGGCGTTCCGCAAGGCCCTGCTCGGCCTCGACGAGGGCGGCGACGGGCCGGTCAACCAGGTCCTCAGGCTCAACGGGCTCACCGTCGCGCTGTGCGACTCCAGCGTCCCCGGGCGGCCCGAGGGCTTCCTGGAGGACGAGACGATCGCCTGGTTGAACGGCGTGCTCGCCGAGGCCCCGGACACCCCGGCCCTCGTCGGCATGCACCACCCGCCGGTGTCCCTGGGCATCCCGTACGTCGACGGGATCCGGCTGCGGAACCCCGAGCGGTTGGAGGCGGTCGTGCGGCGGCACCCGCAGGTGGTTTCCGTCATCACCGGTCACGCCCACACCGCGGCGAGCACCGTCTTCGCGGGCCTGCCGCTCTCGGTGGCGCCGGGGGTCGTCTCCACGCTGCGGCTCAGCCAGGAGCTCGACATCCCGATCCCCGTCGACTACGACCTGCCGCCGCAGATCGCCATTCACGTCTTCGACGGTGGCCGTCTCGTCACCCACGTCCGTCCGGTCCTGTGACATCGCCGCGGCCCGCCCTCACGGCGTGCCGCGGCCTGAGCGGCACGCTCCAGGAGACCGGGCCACTTGACGGCCGTATGTCGTGGAAGATCTGACTTTCCCATCGGGAGGCTCGTCCCCCGGTGGCCCGCACACCTTGGGAGAGCGGCCGGCACGGATGTCCTGTCGGAGCGGTGCCGCGACCGGACAGGTGTTCCTCACCGGAAATCAGCCTGCTTTCGTCCCTGATGTGAAGTTGCTTCGGCTGATAATCGGGAAACCACATGATCCGTTGAACCCTCGGGGATCCGGCGACGTACTGCCTGCCGACACCGGAAAACGTCCGGCGCCCGAATCGGGGAGGGCACAGCGTGATCATGGACGCCCTGTGGCGGCCCGTTCCAGCGAGCACAGCCGTGATCGCGGGACCGCCGCCCGGCATCCGCGACCGCGAAGAGGCGGGCGATGCCACCCCGCGCTCCGGTCACGACCGCCCGGTGCGAACCGCGGGAAGCGCGTGATGACCCGGCAAGGCGCCTGTACCTCCCTACCGGCCGATTCCCCCGGAGAAGACTCCACCGTGAAAGCCTCTTCCTGGTCCGGTGACCGGCCGCGCCGCTCCCACCGCCTGCGACCGGTCGACGTCCCCGACGACGAGCTGGTCGTCGCGGAGCTGTACCGGACGTACCGTCGGCCGTTGCTCTCCTTCGTCGTACGGCTCACCCGTGGCGACGTGCAGTGGGCCGAGGACGTGGTGCAGGAGACCATGGTGCGCGCGTGGCGCAGCGCGGACCGGTTCGACGCCGACGCGTCGTCCCTGATGCCTTGGCTCGCGACGGTCGCCAGACATATCGTGATCGATGACCAACGCCGTAAGGACGCGCGTCCCCACGAGGCGGGTGAGGGACCACTGGAGAGTGTTCCCATGCCCGATCAGATGGAAGATCTTTTGCGACAGGTCGTCGTGTCGGACGCGCTCAACTCGCTGTCCCCCGCCCATCGCGAGATCCTCAACGAGACCGTCCTGCGCGACCGGTCGGTGAACGACGCCGCCGAGGCGCTCGGCATCCCCGTCGGTACGGTGAAGTCGAGGGCGTACTACGCCCTCCGCGCGCTGCGCGTCGCCCTTGAGGAGAGAGGGGTGACGGCATGACCTCGCGGGTGGAGCACACCGACGTGGGCGCGTACGCCCTGGGCATCCTCGGGGAGCCCGACCGGGCGGCCTTCTCCGGCCACCTGGCCACCTGCCCGTCCTGCACCGCGGAGCTCCGGGAGCTGTCCGGGGTGGCGGACGCGCTCGCCGGCATCGGTCCCCTCGGGGACGGGTACGACGTCGCGGGCGCCGGCGAGGGAAATCCCGCCGAGGTGGTCGACCTGCTGCGCCGCCGCAAGGCGGCCGACCGGCGTGCCCGTAGGGGTACGTTCATGATCGGCGCCGCCGCGGCCGTCACCCTCGTCGCCGGAGGGATCGCGGCGGGCACCGCGATCTCCGGCGAGAGCGGGAGCGTCCCCGTCGGCCACTCCGCGCACGGCCCCGCAGAAGAGGCATACCGGACGGGCACCCCGCTCGCCGGTAAGGGCGCCTCCGGGGTCACCGGCGGCCTGGTGCTGGAGACGAAGGGCTGGGGCACCCACGCCGTTCTGGAACTCAAGGGCGTCAAGGGGCCGCTGGAGTGCGAGCTGGTCGCCGTCTCCCCGACCGGCGAGCGGCGCGTGGTCACCGGATGGGCGGTGCCCGAGCGGGGGTACGGGGTTCCCGGCTCTCCGGAACCGCTCTACGTGCACGGCGGGGTCGCCTGGGGACCTGCGGGGATAGACCACTTCGAGGTCCGCACGAACGGCGGGGACACGTTGCTCACCGTCGCGGTCTGACCGGGCATTTTAGCCCTCCCGTTCCCCGGGAGGGCATTTCCCTGGCTGGTTCCGTCTGCGTATTTTTACGTATTTGAATATTGAACCACCGTCGGACGTAGCGCCGTACAACCGGCTGAAGCACACAGCAGCCCCTTACAGCTACGAGAGGTCCACGATGTTCAAGCGGTCCATGCGCACCCTCACCGTCTCCGGCGTGGCCATCGCCGCGACCATGCTCTCGGCGCTCTCCGCGGCCCTCGCCCCGGTCGCACAGGCCGGCACGACCGCGGCCACGCCGTCCGACACCGCGAGCACCGCGGACGCCTACTTCGCGGGCACCCTGCTCGGCAAGAACGAGGTGCCGACCAGCGGCGGTCCCGCCGTCGGCGACAAGGACGGCAAGGCCGTCGCCGTGGTCCGCATCCGCGGTAACGAGGTCTCCTACGCCGTACGGTGGGAAGGGACCGACACTCCCACCGCGTTCCACATCCACCAGGGCAAGGCCGGCAAGAACGGCGACGTGAAGGTCGGCTTCTTCATGGAGGCCCTGCCCGGCGGCAGCAAGGCCATCCTCGGCAGCGTCAGGATCAACGACGGCGGCCTGCTGGCGGGGATCAGGAAGAACCCGAAGAACTGGTACCTCAATCTGCATACCGCCGAGTTCCCGGGTGGCGCGGTGCGCGTCCAGATGCACAGGATCAGCCCGACCAACCTGTCCAACGTGCTCGCCGCCGGCGTGCGCCCCGTCTACCACTCCAACGCCGACGGCCGCCAGGAGGTCCCGGTCCCCGGCAAGAAGGTCGGCGACCCGAACGGCCGCGCCGAATGGCTCGTCGGCATCAAGGGCTCGAAGGTCTACTACGCCACCATCTGGGAGAAGCTCGCCGCCCCCACGAACGGGCACATCCACCGTGGCAAGAAGGGCAAGAACGGCGATGTCGTGATCGACTTCTTCGCCGACTCGAACGGCCTGCCCGAGGGCGTCACCGGGATCGCGGGCACCGCGTCGGTGAAGCCCGACATCGCCCGGGGCATCAAGAAGAACCCGAAGAACTGGTACACCAACCTGCACACCACCGAGTTCGGCGGCGGCGCGGTGCGCGGCCAGCTCTACAGGTCCGGCAGCGGCTGGTGAACCGACGTCCGGGGATCACGCGTCGGCGGTGAGTCCGGGACGCGGAGGGGATCCACGGTCGTCACAGGCCCCCCGTGACCCCGGAGACGACGGCGCCCGCCACACGGAGCTCGTTCCGTGTGGCGGGCGCCGTCGCGCGTGATGACCGGCGGCGGGCCCGGGTCCTGGACGAGGACCGCGCACGCTCGGCCCCCGGACGGGCCGAGATCCGCTCAGTCCGTCCAGGGATCGCGCATGCTCGACCCGCGGACGTACGCCGGGTCCGCTCAGCCCGTCTGGACCGGTCTGGGTTCCTCGGCCGCACGGAGGTCGTAGCGCTCGCGAGCGGTCATGATCTCGGCCACGTGCTTCTCCGACCAGCTCTCGATGCCCTCCATCAGCGCGACCACGCTGTGCCCCAGCGGGCTGAGCTCGTACTCCACCCGGGGCGGGATCGTCGGGTAGATCGTGCGGATCACCATCCCGTCGCGTTCCATGTAGCTGGGCGTACGGCTCGCGGTGGTGAGTGTGCGCCCCTCGGCGGCCGACCTGTCGCGGCTGACGGCGCTGACGGAGTCGGGACGGCTCAGGGTTCACGTGGATCAGACACTGCCGCTGTCCGAGGTGGCGAAGGCGCACGAACTCCTGTCGACCCGCCGTACCACCGGGAAGATCGTCCTGATCCCCTGATCTTCCGTACCCCGGGGTGGGTGGTGCCTTCCGTGGCCCTGCCCACGGAGTGTCTTCGGTGACCAGGGTCAGGTGGCGTCGTCCGTCCCCCAGGGCAGGTGGTGTCCTCCTGGACCTGGGGCGGATGGCGTCCTCCGGAGCCCGGGTCAGGCGGTGTCCTCCTGGACCCGGGGGGAGTGGCGTCCTCCGGGGTTCGGATCAGGTGACGTAAGGGCGGGCGGCCCTTCCCTCACGCAGCGTTCGCGCCCACCAGATCAGCTGGTCGAGCAGGACCTTGGCCGCGCCGTCGCAGCCCTGCGGGCTGATCGGCTCCCCTTGGTCGTCGAAGTGCCTCCGGGCGCCGTGGAAGCTGACGGTGTCTCGGATGGTGACCGCGTGCAGCTCCGCGAAGACCAGACGGAGCTGCTCGACCGCTCGCAGGCCGCCGGAGATGCCGCCGTAGGAGATGAAACCAACTGGTTTGGCGTGCCACTGCCGGTCATGCCAGTCGATGGCGTTCTTCAACGAGGCCGGAAAGCTGTGGTTGTACTCGGGCGTCACGATGGCGAACGCGTCGGCTCTGGCCAGCCGCGAGGTGAGCACCCCCAGAGCCCGCGCCGCCGCCGCGGCGGGCGCGGTCCCGAAGCGGGGCATCACCATCGGAAGAGGGGTCTCGGCAAGGTCGATGACATCGACGTCCAGGCTCTCGTGCCGCCGGGCCCGGCCCGCGAACCACTCCGCGACGGTCGGGCCGAGCCGCCCTTCGCGGACACTGCCGACGATCACCGCTAACCGGATCTGCTCTTCGGGCATGACGGTCCTCCGCTGGTCACAGTGGGTTTGTCCGCGCCCTCGCGGCGCCGTACGAACAGGTTCCTACCTCAACCTTGGTTCACGTCAAGACGGAATCGCGCCCCCATTGGCATCAGCGGTAGCCGGACATCACCCGGCAGATCGGCCAGGCGGCGCAGCGAGCCGTACCGGCGGCGGGCCGGCGTGCTTGCCCGTTCTGGCCCGAGCAGGTCCGGGAGCCCGGTGGAGAAGATCAGCGGGCTGCCGCCGGAGAAGACGACCATCGGCTCGTCGTCGATCGGCGCCAGGCAGGCCGTCGGCTCGCGAGGCGCCGCCCGCACCCTGGACCTCGACGGTCGCGGCACGCGACATGTCGACGGGGACCGGTCGAACGGGCTTCCGGGGGTTCGCCGTTGACAGGCTAGGCTAATTACATTAGCTTTTAGCTAACTTCATTAGCCAAACCTGGAGGGTGTCATGACCGAATACCTCGCCGTCGACGGCGGCACGATCGCCTACGAGGTGACCGGATCCGGCCCGCTGGTCGTTCTCGCCCACGGCATGGGCGACAGCCGCGCCGCGTACCACGCGGTGATCCCGCCGCTGGTGGCGGCGGGATACCGGGTCGCCGCGGTCGATCTGCGCGGCTGCGGCAAGTCCAGCGTCGACTGGCCGTCCTGGAGCCGCACCGCCGTCGCCGGCGACCTGCTCGCCGTGATCCGCCACCTGGGTGGTCCGGCCGTGCTCGTCGGCCACTCGTTCTCCGGCGGTGCCGCCACCATCGCCGCGGCGCAGGAGCCATCGCTGATCACCGCGGTCGTCGAGCTGGCGCCGTTCACCCGCAAGCAGTCGATCCGCGTCGGCGACCTGCGGAAGAAACGCTTCCGGCAGGGCATGCTGCGGTTGCTCGGCGCGGGCGTGTTCGGCAGCGTGTCGCTCTGGCGCTCGTACCTCGACGTGGCCTACCCCGGCGTGAAGCCGGCCCACTGGGCCGAGCGGCTCGGCCGCGTCGACTCCCTGATGCGCGAGCCGGGCCGGATGAAGGCCTTGCAGGGCATGGGCCGCAGCGCCCCGACCGACGCCGGCGCACAGCTCGGCAACGTCCGTTGTCCGGTCCTCGTCGTGATGGGCACGCTCGACCCCGACTGGGCCGATCCGCACGCCGAGGGTTCGGCGATCATTGGTGACCTGCCCTCCGGCCTCGGCCGCCTTGAGATGATCGAGGGCGCCGGGCACTACCCGCACGACCAGTTCCCCGACCAGGTGGTCTCGCTCACGCTCGCCTTCCTCCGCTCGGACGCCGCTCGTGCCTAGGGCCGGTCTGGACCCGGCGACCGTGGTCGCGGCCGGTGCCGCCCTCGCCGACGAGGTGGGCCTCGCCAACCTGACGATGGGCTTGCTGGCCGAACGACTGAATGTGCGCACCCCCTCCCTTTACAAGCACGTGAGCGGACAGGAAGACCTCAACCGTCGTATCGCGGTCCTGGCGCTGAACGAGGTCGCCGACGCCATCGGCGGCGCGATCCAGGGGTACGCGGGCCGTGACGCCCTGGCGGCCGCGGCGCGCGCCTTCCGCGCCTTCGTCCTGAATCACCCCGGCCGGTACGCCGCGACGATCGGCTTGAAACCGTCCGGTCCGGACGATCCGCTGATCACCGCGGCTCAGCGCTCACTCGGCACGTTCAGGGCGGTGCTGCGCGGCTACGAGATCGGAGAGGCCGACATGGATCACGCCCTGCGCATGCTTCGCAGCCTCTGCCACGGCTTCGCCACCCTGCAGGCGGCCCACGGCTTCCAGATGAGCGCGGACATCGATGAAAGCTTCGAGTGGCTGATCGCCTTCACCGACCGTGGCCTGCGCGCTGTTTGAGAATGCCGCCTGGGGCGGATCTGCCCAGAGCTCTCCGGCATGGAGGGCGCGCCACGCGGAATGGTTCACCGGTCGCGGCCCCCACGGCGAGGTCCAGTGGTTAGTGGGGAGCCATGTCGACGAAACGGCTGTAGTGGCCCTGGAACGCCACGGTGACCGTCGCGGTGGGGCCGTTACGGTGCTTGGCCACGATCAGATCGGCCTCGCCCGCCCTGGGCGACTCACGCTCGTAGGCGTCCTCCCGGTGCAGCAGGATGACCATGTCCGCATCCTGCTCGATGCTCCCCGACTCGCGAAGGTCGCTCACCATGGGCCTCTTGTCCGTTCGCTGCTCGGGGCCACGGTTGAGCTGGGAGATCGCGATCACGGGGACCTCCAGCTCCTTGGCGAGGAGCTTGATGGCCCTGGAGATCTCGGAGACCTCGTTCTGGCGGCTCTCGGTCTTCTTCGGCGAGGACATCAGCTGCAGGTAGTCGATGATGACGAACCGCAGGTCGTTGCGCTGCTTGAGGCGACGGCACTTGGCCCTGATCTCCATCATCGACATGTTGGGCGAGTCGTCGATGAACAGCGGCGCCTCGGCCACCTCGCCCATCCGCCGGGCCAGCTTCGCCCAGTCGTCGTCGGTCATCGTGCCCGACCGCATGGCGTGCAGCGCCACCCGTGCCTCGGCCGACAACAGGCGCATCGTAATCTCATTGCGCGACATTTCCAGCGAGAACACCACGGTGGTCATGCCGTGCTTGATAGCGGCGGATCTCGCGAAATCCAGACCAAGAGTGCTGTTGTGCGTTGGAATACCGGCCCTTCCGGCAAGGTACATATGGTCGGCGTTGTCGACTTCCACGCATCTCACCGGCGTCGAGGGCACCGGCCGCACGTCGACGATGTATCGAACGAGCGTCGACGGATGGGGCGTGGTCACCTGCCGGACGGCCTTGTGGGACAGCCGGAACACCTTGTCCGCCGCCGTGAAGTCGATCATGTAGAAGGTGGAGGAGCCGACGCTTCCGCCTTTGACCGCCCGTGTCCTCATCGTCGCCCGGTAACCGAGACTCAGAACCAGTTCGTAGGCATCCTCGGCAAGTCTCCTGTCGGTGACCTCGAGCTGGATCCGACCGTTGCGGCCGACGTGTCCATCGGTGTCGAGGAGACCGGCGAGCAGAGCACGCCGCTGCTTCTCGGAAGCTCGCAAATAGATCTGGGGAATGTGCTTGTCGCCGAGGACACCCAGGGTGCGCAGGATGGCCTGCACCGTGCCATGACCGTTCCGGCACCCCTGGCACTGCCTCGGACCGCTGGACGGACCACCGCAGTCGGGACACATGGGTGCCGGAACCGGACTCGACACCGGACGGGCCCTTACCCCGCACGAACGACCGCACGTCCGAACCTGGGATGCCAGGGGCACGAACAGGGCACCGCATACCGTGCAGGACCTCTCCGCCACGGGCGACGGATGCGGCAGACCGAGTGAGTAGAGGAGATCGGAGCTCGTACGGGTGACCCGCAGCCCTTCGGCTTCCAGGTTGAGAACGATCTCCGAGTCGATGGTGGTGAACCCGGCACCGTCGGTGTGACCGTCGCCAAGCCATACTCCGAGCGCGTAGGCGGGCAACGGCAGATCCTGCTCGGGCAGGTCGAACGCCGCCGCGACGGCGACGGCGTGGTTCGGCCGTCTGTCCGCCGAGGCGCAGCGCAATGTGCGGGCGATCTCCTCGGTCGTCACGACGTCCTCGTGGGCAGCGGTCGCGGAGGCGTTCATCGGCTCCGCCGTCGACGTCTCGTAGGTGCTCCTGACGTGCTCGATGGATCCGGCGGGCCGGTAGAGGGGTCGCCTGCTCTCCGACTCCTGGCGACGACGCGCACGCGTGGTCGTCCGCCACTGGTGCCGGGCGTCCGCGACGATCACGGTGCCGTCACTGAACTCCACCTCGTAACAAGGCCGTCCGTGCATCACCTCGGTCGCCGCGACCACCCGTGTCGGTCTGCCGTCCGCACCGATCAGGTGGTCACCCGGCTCGACCTCCCCCATGGTCGTCCAGCCGCCGGGAGTGGGCAGCGGCGTGTCGAGAGCGAGCGCCTTGCCGATGGCGGGGCGGGCCGCCACAACGATCATCTGGCCCGGGTGCAGGCCGTTGGTGAGGGAGTCGAGGTCCTGGAAACCGGTGGGGACCCCGACCATCTGGCCGCTCCGGCCGCCGATGGCCTCCAGCTCGTCGAGGGCGCCCGGCATGATGTCCGCCAGGGGGACGTAGTCCTCGGAGGTGCGGCGCTCGGTGACCTTGTAGATCTCCGCCTGGGCGCGGTCGACGAGGTCGTCGACCTCCTCGTCCTGACCGCCGTAGCCGTAGGAGACGATGCGGGTGCCGGCCTCGATCAGGCGGCGGAGGATGGCCTGCTCGCGGACGATCCTCGCGTAGTAACCGGCGTTGGCCGCGGTCGGGACGATGGCGGTCAGCGTGTGGAGGTAGGCGCCGCCGCCGATCCTGGCGACCTCGCCCCGCTTCTGCAGCTCGTCGAGGATCGTGATGGCGTCGGCGGGGTCGCCGCGGCCGTAGAGGTCGGTGATGATGTCGTAGATGATCTGGTGGGCCGGGCGGTAGAAGTCGTCGGACCGCAGGATCTCGACCACGTCGGCGATGGCGTCCTTGGACAGCAGCATGCCGCCCAGGACCGACTGCTCGGCCTCGATGTTGTTCGGTGGGGTGCGCTCGAATCTCGGCTCGAAGACCGGCGGCTCCGCGACGCTCACCACACACCCCCTCTTTCGAACACAGTTACGTTATCTCTATTTGTAGCGGACCGGTGTGACAGTTTCGCGGCTCCACGCCCGGCTGGCAACGCGACCTGTCGACAGAGGTGTGGATAAGCTGTGCACTTCTTCCCCAGAGGTGTGGGCACCCTGGGGACAGTTCTGTGGATAACTCTTGTCCACAGCTGTGGATAACGCTCTGACCAGGGAAAACTTCATCCACTGCCTGTGGAGAAAAGAAAGTTGGGGCGACACGCTGAAAGTCGCCCCAGATGGCATGTCCTGAGAGGTTCATCCCGCCGGAGATCCGCCGGGAGGTAAGAGACACAATGGATAAGTGCCTCTTACTCCTCGATCCGGTCGGACCGACCGGTCCGGTCGGCCCGGCTTCGACTCCGGCTCATCCGACCAAACTGGTCAGATCGGTCAATCCAGTCGGGCCGATCGGTCAGGCGGCTCCGGGCGCGACCACGACAGGCAGATCCTGCGGCTCGCGCTGCCCGCGTTCGGCGCCCTGGTCGCCGAACCGCTCTTCCTGCTGACCGACAGCGTCGTCGTCGGCCGTCTGCCCGCCCCCGCGCTCGGCGCCCTGGGAGTGGCGAGCACGGTGCTGACCTTCCTGGTGGGACTGTGCGTGTTCCTCGCGTACGGCACGACCGCGGCGGTGGCCAGGCAGATCGGCGCAGGCGAGACCGGCCGGGCGCTGCGGCAGGGGGTGGACGGTCTCTGGCTGGCCGCGGGGGTGGGATTGGCGATCATCGTGGTCGTCTGGCCCCTCGCGCCCTCGCTGGTTCACCTGATCGGCGCCGAGGGCGAGCTCGCCCGGCAGGCGGTGACCTACCTGCGGATCAGCCTGCTGGGCGTCCCCGCCATGCTGCTGGTGCTCGCGGGCACGGGCGTGTTGCGCGGCATGCAGGACACCACGACCCCCCTGCTGGTGTCGGTGGGAGCCTTCGGGCTGAACGCGGTGCTCAACATCGTCTTCGTCCTGGGACTGGGCTGGGGGATCGCGGGCTCGGCCTGGGGCACGGTGCTGGCCCAGTCGCTCGCCGCCGCCGTCTACCTCCTCCTCATCCTCGTCCGGTACCGAGCGCCGTTCCGCCCCGACCTGGCGGGCGTACGGGCGGCGGGCTCGGCAGGGGTCGCCCTGATCATCCGTACGGCGTGCCTTCAGGTGGTGCTGGCCGTCGCGACCGCCGTCGCCACCCGCATGGGGGAGCAGCAGATCGAGGCACACACCGTCGCCATCAGGATCTGGACCCTGATGGCGTTCGCCCTGGACGCGATCGCCATCGCCGGGCAGGCGATCACCGGCCGCGCGCTGGGCGCCGGTGACGTGGCGGGAGTCCGCGGCGCGACCCGGAGGATGGTGGCCTGGGGAGTCGGCTCGGGCGTGCTGCTCGGCCTCCTCGTGGTGGTGGCCAGGCCGTTCGTGCCCTCGCTGTTCGACGCGGGCCCCGTCGTCTCCGCCGAGTTGCTCGGCCTGCTCTGGGTGGTGGCCGCCCTGCAGCCCGTCGCCGGGGTGGTGTTCGTGCTGGACGGCGTGCTGATCGGTGCCGGAGACCGGCGTTACCTCGCCTGGGCGGGAGTGTGGACGACGCTCGCCTATCTGCCCGCCGCGTTCCTGGTGGATCTCAAGGGCGGCGGTCTGGTCGCGCTCTGGCTGGCGCTCGGGCTGTGGATGGCGGCCCGGCTGGTGACCCTGTCGACGCGGGCGTACGGCACGGCGTGGTTGGTGGTCGGCGGCTGAGACGGCCGAGCGTCCACGCGTGGTCAAAAAGTAACGCACCGTATCCGGCAGGCAGGTAATCCTTGCGTGACACTGTGGTGTCCACCACGTGATGGGATAGCCCTTGTCCTGCGGAACTCTCCTACGACACTGTGAGACAAGTCCCTCGATATAGGGTTAACAGCCCACCACGATTGGTCACGTCGTGCCCAAAGGCCCTTCCCCCTCGATCGTTCGCCGCATGCCGCCCGGCCATGCCACCGACCGGTGGACCGGTGCGCGCCACGGCCTCCCCACGGCCTATCGCGGGGCGGACCTCATCGTCCTCGGCATCGGTGTCATGATCGGCGCGGGAATCTTCGGCCTCGCCGGCCGCCAGGCGGCGAGCATGGCAGGGCCGGGCGTGTTCCTCTCCTTCATGATCGCTGGAATCACCAGCCTGCTCGTGGCCTTCTGCTTCGCCGAGCTGGCCTCCGCGATGCCGACCGCGGGAAGCGCCTACACCTTCGCCTACGTCATCTTCGGCGAGGTCTGGGCCTGGGTCGTGGGCTGGGCGCTGATCCTGGAGCTCCTCCTCGCCGCGGCGGCGGTGGCCCGCGCCTGGTCGCTCTACGCCGCCCAGATGCTCACCGACCTCGGTGTGAACCTTCCCGGGGCGGTCGCGGGCATGGTCGGCCAGAGCATGGGTTTCGACCTGTTCACACTGTTCATTCTGGTGATCCTCACCGCCGTGGTGGCCCTGGGCGCCCGTGTCGGACTGCGCACCCTGTGGATCATCGTGACCGCCAAGCTGCTCGCCATCGGCGCGGTCATCGTGATCGGCGCCCTCCACTTCGACCAGCGCAACCTCGCGGCCATCCCGGTGCCGGCGACGCCCGCGGGCAAGGCCGAGGACGCCCTGCACTCCCCGTTGCTCGGCCTCCTCTTCGGCCAGACGGGCGCGTTCGGCTGGTTCGGCATCTTCGCCGCCTCGGCGGCCATCACCTTCGCGTACATCGGTTTCGACGTCGTGGCCACCGCCGCCGAGGAGGCCGAGGACGCCCCGCGCTCGATCCCGAAGGGGATCATCCGCGGGCTGGTGATCACCACGGTCATCTACATCGCGGTCGCGGTGGTCATGGTCGGGATGATCCCGTACGACGAGATCGACACGGATGCGCCGCTCGCCAGCGCCTTCCGCGACGCGGGCGTGGGTTTCATGGTGCACGTCATCAACATCGGGGCGGTGCTCGGCCTCACCACCGTCATCCTGGTGCTGCTCGTCGGCCTGACCCGGGTGATGTTCTCCATGGCGCGCGACGGGCTCATTCCCCGCCCGCTCTCCAGGATCAACCGCAGCTATCACAGCCCGACGAGGGTCACCCTGGTCATCGGCTTCGTCGCGATCCTGCTGGCCGAGTTCGTGGACGTGCTGACGCTCGAACCACTGGTCGTGATCGGTGCCCTGTTCGTGTTCATCGTCGTGGCCGGCGGGGTGATCCGGATGCGGCAGACGATGCCGGATCTGCCGAGAGGCTTTCGCACCCCGCTCTCTCCCGGCCTGCCGATCGCCACGATCCTCGCCTGCCTGTGGCTCATGGTGAACCTCCAGCTCATCACCTGGCTGTACTTCATCATCTGGATGGCCTTCGGTGTGCTCGTCTACCTGGTGTACGGGAGACGCAACAGCGTGCTCGCCACGATGGCGCGCCCCGTCCCCGAGGCTCCCGCCGGTCCCGCTCCGGGGCGGTACGACCCTTCACAGAGCCCTCCCGGTCGACCTGGCGGCCCCGGGCCCACGGCCGGACCTCGCGGCAGGCACCGGCGCTGAGAGGACCGTCCACCGCGCAGGCCATGAGGCCCGCCGGACCACTGAGACGTCCGTGGGCCTCATGACCCGCGCGGCTTCGGGGACGCGTGGGCGAGAGGGGATCAGAGACGCCGGGCGTCGATCACGTTCTGTACGAACTCCCTGGTGCGGGGCTCCCGAGGATCGGTGAAGATCTGCTCGGGGGTGCCGCGCTCCAGGAGCACGCCGCCGTCGAGGAAGCAGACGGTGTCGGCGATCTCCCGGCAGAAACCCATCTCGTGGGTGGTCAGGACCATGGTCATACCCCCCTCCTTGAGCTCCCTGATGATCCCGAGCACCTCCTTGACCAGCGCGGGGTCCAGGGCGGAGGTGACCTCGTCCAGCAGCATCAGGCGGGGCCGCGTGGCCAGGGCCCTGATGATGGCGGCACGCTGCTGCTGGCCGCCGGAGAGCTGGTCGGGGTAGGCGTCCGCCTTGTCCCCCAGGCCGAACCTGGCCAGCAGGTCGCGGGCCTGTGCCTCGGCCTCTTTCCCGCTCATCTTGTGGACCTTGCGCGGGGCCAGCGTGATGTTGTCCAACACGCTCATGTGCGGGAACAGGTTGAACGCCTGGAAGACGATACCGATGCGTTTGCGCACGTCGTCGGGGTCGACCTTGGCGTCGGTGATCTCCTCACCGTCCAGGGTGATCGTGCCGTCGTCGGCGGTCTCCAGCAGGTTGACGCAGCGCAGCAGGGTGGACTTGCCCGAGCCCGAGGCACCGATCAGGCAGACCACCTCGTGCGACTCGACCTCCAGGTCGATCCCGCGCAGCACGTTGTGGCCGTGGTAGTTCTTCCACAGACCCTCGATGGTGAGCAGGCTCATGCACTCTCCTCCTGTGCCGCCGCCGTCTCGCCGGGCGGTGGGACGCCGCCGTACGCCGGGGTACGCACGCTCACTGGCCCCGCCGTCTCTGCGAGCGAGCCGCCAGATAGTCGGTGAAGCGGGCCATCGGGATGGTGAGCAGGATGAACAACAGCGCCGCCGCCAGGTACGGCGTGTAGTTGAAGGTGCTGGCCACGTGGATCTGCGCCTGCCGCAGCGCCTCCAGGGGGCCGATCGTCGCGACGAGCGCGGTGTCCTTCTGCAGTGAGACGAAGTCGTTGAGCAGCGGCGGCACCACCCTGCGCGCGGCCTGCGGCACCACCACGTGGCGCATGGTCTGGCCGTGGCTCAGTCCGAGGGACCGGGCGGCGGCCCGCTGGCTGGGGTGCACCGACTCGATGCCCGCCCGGAAGACCTCCGCCACGTACGCGCCGTAGGAGAGGGTGAGCGCGATGATGCCCAGCGTCGCGAGGTCCGTCGGTGTCCCCTGCAGGCCGAGCGCGGGCAGGCCGAAGCCGACGAGGTAGATGATGAGGATCGTGGGCACGCCGCGGAAGACGTCGGTGTAGATCACCGCCAGGGCACGCAGCGGAAAGAACACCGGCGCCGTGAGGTTGCGGGCGAGCGCGACGAGCAGTCCCACGATGAGGATCAGTGGCTCGGCGATCAGAAAGATCTTGACGTTGAGCAGGAACCCGCTCAGCACGTCCGGCAGCGCCCCGGTGAACTGGTCGAGGTCGAAGAACGTCTCCCGCACCCTGGGCCAGCCGGGGGAGGTCATGAAGAGCCAGAGCAGCAGGACGATCACGAGGATCGTCGAGACCGTCGCGAGGGAGCCCGAACGGATCGACGACCTCCTGCGGAGCCGCTCGCGCTCAAGCTGTCGTTCGCTCTTCTCCCAGTCGACGGGAACCCGCAGGCGCTCGTCGTTCTTCATCGAGCGCCGCCGTGGCGCGGACCGTACGCGCTCCGCGCCCGCGGCGAGACCCGGGCGTCCGCGTCGGCTCCGAGTCCGGCTCCAGGTCCGAGTCCGGCTCCAGGTCCGGCTTTGGGCGACGTCGGAGAATGCTCCAGGGTCACTTCAGCTCCGGTGCGCCCGCGGCGGAGCCGAGCCACTCGGTCTCGATCTTCGCCAGCTCACCGGAGGCGGTCAGCTTGTCGATGGCCTCGTTCACGCAGCTCACCAGCGGGCTGCCCTTCTCGAAGACCGCGCCGAAGACCTCGGGCTCACCGGAGGCCGCGCCGAACTGACCGACGATCTTGGAGTTCTCGACCTGTGCGGCGGTCACGTAGAAGGCGGTGGGCAGGTCCACCACCACGGCGTCGACCTGCTTGTTCTTCAGCGCGTTGACGGCGTCGATCTGCTCGTTGTAGACGTTGGGCTCGGACGAGGGCTTGATCACGTCCTTGACCGCCTGCAGCGAGGTGGTGCCGATCTGCACACCGATCTTGGCGTCCTTCAGGCCCGCGAGGTCCGTGGTAGAGGCGATCTTGGAGCCGTCCAGCGCGACCACGGCCTGCTTCACCGTGTAGTAGCCCTTGCTGAAGTCGACGACCTTCGCCCGGTCGGAGGTCACCGAGACCTGGTTCACGTCGAAGTCGAACTGCTTGGCGCCCGGCGCGAACGCGGAGTCGAACTTCACCGTGGCCCAGGTGACGTCATCCTTGGCGAAGCCCAGCTGGTCCGCGACGGCGTAGGCGACCGCACTCTCGAAGCCCTTGCCGTTGGTGGGGTCGTCGTCGCTGAACCACGGGTCGTAGGCGGGCTTGTCGGTGCCGATGGTCAGCTTGCCGGGCGTCTTCAGCGCGGGGCTGTCCTTGGCGCAGGCACTGGGGGCCGTGGAGGCGTCGCCGGAGGCGCTCGAGGACGTGGGGCTCGCCGGAGTCGCCGTTTCCGAAGCCGGCGCACAGGCCACCGCGGTTGCCGCGAGGGCACCGAGCGCGAACAGCGTCGAGGGACGGACCATGACAAAACCTCCAGGGCGAAGCAACGATTTCCGAATTGTATGTATTCGCAGTGACCTGGGGTAACGGGGTACCACCATATGAACTTTTCCCGGCGGGAAAGGGGACTTTCATCGATCACCCAGGCTCCCCCGGAGGACGGGAAAGAGCACTCCCCGGATCCGTATGAGGGCCGGGAAAGGACAAGGGCCCCTCCCCGCGAACGGAGAGGAGCCCTTGTCTCACGGGGCCTGTCAGGCCGCGACGACCTCGACATCGAGGGACGCGGAGACCTCCGGGTGCAGCTTGACGCTGACCCGGTGGGAGCCGAGGCTCTTGATCGCGGAGGCGATCTCGATGCGACGGCGGTCGAGCAGGGGGCCACCGGCGGCCTTCACGGCCTCGGCGACGTCACCCGTGGTGATGGAGCCGAAGAGGCGGCCGGACTCGCCGGCCTTCGTCTTCAGGACCACCTTCAGGGCCTGCAGCTGACCGGCGACCTCCTTGGCGGTGCCAAGGTCGCGAATCTCGCGAGCGTCGCGGGCCTTCTTGATCGAGGAGATCTGCTTCTCGCCGCCGCGCGTCCAGAGGATCGCGAAGCCGCGGGGAAGCAGGTAGTTGCGGCCGTAACCGCTCTTGACCTCGACGATGTCGCCGGGGGCGCCGAGGCCGGTGACCTCACTGGTGAGAATGAGCTTCATCTGTCCGGACCTCCTTAGCGCGCGGTGCTCATGTACGGCAGGAGCGCCATCTCACGAGCGTTCTTGATAGCGGTCGCCACGTCACGCTGGTGCTGGGTGCAGTTACCCGTCACCCGGCGGGCACGGATCTTGCCGCGGTCGGAGATGAACTTCCGAAGCAGCCCCGTGTCCTTGTAGTCGACGTAGGAGATCTTGTCGTGGCAGAACAGGCAAACCTTCTTCTTGGGCTTGCGCAGTGCCGGCTTGGCCATCGTGGTGCTCCTTTCAGAGCCCCGCCGTCAGGCGGGAATGGTCGCTGCGGATATGGACTGGGACGCCGGGCGCGGTCGTGACCGTCCCGAAAGAACGTCCCTAGAAAGGCGGTTCGTCGCTGAAGTCGCCGCCGCCGAAGCCGCCGCCACCCTGCTGCTGCTGACCGCCGCCACCGTAGTTGTTGCCGCCGCCGCCGGAGAAGCCGCCACCTTGCGGTGCGGCCGGCGCCGCGGAGGCCCACGGGTCGTTGGCGGGACCGCCGCCGAAGCCACCGCCACCGCCACCGCCCTGACGGGCGGTCTTGTTGACCTTGGCGGTCGCGTTTCTCAGGGAGGGGCCGACCTCGTCGACCTCGACCTCGTAGACGGTGCGCTTCTCGCCTTCCTTGGTCTCGTAAGACCTCTGGCGGAGCCGTCCCTGAACGATGACCCGCATGCCGCGCTGGAGGCTCTCGGCGGCGTTCTCCGCCGCCTGCCGCCACACGTTGCAGGTCAGGAACAGGCCTTCGCCGTCTTTCCACTCGTTGGTCGTCTTGTCGAGGAACCTCGGAGTGGACGCGATGCGAAACCGGGCCACCGCTTGCCCCGTGGGGGTGAAGCGCAGCTCCGGATCGTCGACGAGGTTGCCGACGATGGTGATCGTGGTGTCGCCTGCTGCCATGGCTAGCGCTGCCCTTCCTGCGGCCTTCGCTGGTTATCGGCTCAGAGTACGGCTGCCGTCCGACAAAATGCCGGAGATTTAGTGCACGTCCGGGCGCAGGACCTTGGTGCGCAGGATTCCCTCGTTGAGGTTCATCTGCCGGTCGAGCTCCTTGACCGTGGCGGGCTCGGCGCTCAGGTCGATGACGGCGTAGATGCCCTCGGGCTTCTTCGCGATGTCGTAGGACAGCTTGCGGCGACCCCACACGTCGACCTTCTCCACGGTGCCGCCGTCGTTGCGGACGACCGTGAGGAACTGGTCGAGGGAAGGGGCGACCGTACGCTCATCGAGCGAGGGGTCAAGAATGACCATCACTTCGTAACGGCGCATGCTGACTTCCAACCTCCTCTGGACTCTTGCGGTCACGACACCGTGCCGTGACAGGAGGACGCTGACGTGCTTCACCCCGGAACTCCCATTTCGGCGCTCGGGGTGGAGGGTGGGCCATGACACACCCATTCGACGTAGCCGTGCCAGCCTACCAGCCCGTCAAGGGTTGGGCCGTCGCCTCGCCGGGCACGTCCCCACAGAAGAAACGGGTTCGTCCTCGTGAGGACACGCCCTCATGGGAAAGGGGGCGATGAAGGTGCCTCATGTGTCCGGACAGAGCCCGAGTGGGCGTTTCCGGTTCAGGCTGAACAGCGACGGGCGACGTCATCCCCTGGAGAACGTGCTGAGCGTCTGCACGATCCTCTGCGGACTTGTCGCCTTCGCGGCCGGGCTCATCCCCGCCGCGCACCCCGTCGCGTCGTGGCTCGGGGTGCTCGGCTTCTGCGGAGGTCTCTACTCCCAGTACGTCTCCGCCACGACACCGGAGCGCGCGCTGAACATCGTAGGCATCGTGGCCTCGTTCGTCGGTGTGGCCTTCGGCATCCGCAACGGGGGGTTTTTCCCGTAGGGTCCCGAACCTGACGAGGGCCACACCGACGAGGACCGGGCCGCGAGCGGCCCTGAAAGATCTCGAACGGGAGCGGGGAACGACCGGCCCCGTTCTCCGCGCGTGCCGCCTCGCCGCAGATCGGCGGTTGTGTCCGATCCGATGCGATCGGGGGCGCGTACGGCACGCGGGGTCAGCCGAGGCGCAGATCCACGCCCAGCAGGATGAGGAACCACAGGAAGACGGCGAGCAGTGCCTCGGCGATGTCCTTCAGGAGCGCGGGGGTGATGTAGTCGTACAGCCAGGCGACATAGATGCCGATCAGGATGTAGATGAGACCGATGAGACTGATCCCTCTGCGATAGCGAGCAGCCACTTGGAACTCCTTGGGGTTGGCCCGTGGGGGCGGGCGGTGGGGCGCGACCTGCGACTGCCCCTGCCCTCGGCGTTGAAACGGCTACTCTCGGATACATGCCGCTTATCGGAGCTCACGTCGACCAGGACGACCCGCTGGCCCACGCCAGGGCACGCGATGCCCAGGTCGTGCAGTTCTTCCTCGGTGACCCGAAGGGGTGGAAGGCCCCGGTCATCGGCGAGAAGACCCGGGAGATCAAGGACTCGGACGTGGAGGTCTACGTCCACGCCCCCTACGTGATCAACGTCGCGACCGTCAACAACCGGGTGCGCATCCCCAGCCGCAAGCTGCTGAGCTCGCACCTCGCGGCGGCGGCCGAGCTGGGCGCCCGGGGTCTGATCGTCCACGGCGGGCACGTCGGCGCCGGAGACGACCCGCAGAAGGGCTTCGACAACTGGCGCAAGGTGTTCGAACGCCTTGAGGAGCACGAGGTCCCCGTTCTCATCGAGAACACCGCGGGCGGCGGCAACGCGATGGCGCGCAAGCTCGAGCGCATCGCCCGGCTGTGGGACGCGCTCGACGGCTTCGACGTGGGCTTCTGCCTCGACACCTGCCACGCGCACGCGGGTGGTGAGGACCTGGCGGACGTGGTCGAGCGGGTCATGGCGATCACCGGCAGGATCGACCTGATCCACTGCAACGACTCGCGCGACGCCTTCGACTCCGGCGCCGACCGGCACGCGAGCCTCGGCGCGGGCCAGATCGACCCCGAGCTCATCCTGGGCGTGTGCCGGAGCGCGAACGCGCCGATCGTGGTGGAGACCCCCTTCGACGGCCAGGCCGAGGACATCGCCTTCCTCCGGACGAAGCTCTGAGGCGAGGTTCCGGGGCCGGGACGAGGTGGCGGTGCCGCCGGACGGCGGCGTCACGGAGAACGTCTCGCCGGTGAGCGCAAGTTGATCCACAGCCTGTGGATAACTTCATGGGATTACTTTTTCCAAGGAGTGGGTAAAGGGATCCCCCTTACGGCTCAGCCCACCCAGGCACCGTCGGCGAAGATCAACGCGTTGAGCGCCATCAACGGTCCCAGCACCAGGGCGTAGACGATGATGATCCATCGTCGCCACGGTTCAGGACCGCTGCTCGCCCTGCCGATCAGGACGAAGAGCGGCCACCACAGCAGCGCCGAGCGCGGTACCGACAGGTAGTAGGCGGAACACACCAGGGCACCCACCTGGAGCCCCACATAGACGAACTCGCTCCACCTCCGCAGGTAGAGCAGGACAAGCACGAGCGCGACCCCGACGATCGCCCCCGCGACCTCCAGCCGGAACGCCCAGGCCATCCGCCCCTCGCCCATCGCCGCGCCCCAGGTCGTGGTCCAAGACTCCCAGGGCCACACCATGTAACGTCCCCAACCGGCCTCCTGCGCGGTCTTCCAGGCCAGCCAGTCACCCGTACGGGAGTACTGGTAGGCGGAGTAGAGGCCGAGCGGCACGAACGGGAGGAGCAGCCACCCCACCTGCCGTAGGGGATGCCTGCGGACGAGGAACTCCACGATCAGCGCGATGGCGAGGAACAGGCCGGTGATGCGCACGCAGGAGGCGCCCGCCGCCAGGGCCGCGGCGAGCGGCCAGCGGCCCTGACGCGCCGCGAGCCAGGCGGGAATGGCGAAGGCGAGGAAGAGCGCCTCGCTGTAGCCCGCGAACAGGAACACCGCCATCGGCCAGAGCAGCAGCGCGAGCACCGCGTACCGGCCCGCTCCCCGCGGCCCCTCGAACTCGGCCAGCCTGGCGAGCGCCGTCATCGCGACGGCGCCGGCCACCAGGGAGATGAGCAGCCCGGCGAGGGTCCAGTCGTCGATCACGAGATGCACCGCGCGGAGCATCAGCGGCATTCCGGGGAAGAAGGCGGGCAACCCCCTGTCGGGCTCGCTGCCCGGAGGCCCGCCGTACCCGTGTTCGGCGATGGTGATGAGCAGATTGGCGTCCCAGTTGCGCCAGCGCTCCAGGAAGGGCGCCGGTATGGCGTCCCCCTCCATGAGCGCCTGAGAGCCGATGACGACCAGGACGACGATTCCCAACCTGGAGGCCAGCCAGAGCAGCAGTCCTTCCGTCGCGACAACGCGCTCAGGAGCGGAAGGCGCGGGGGGCGCGTCTCGCGGAGGAGCGGGGGGAGTAGTCACAAGGTCGAATTGTCCCGGATCATCTAGGCGAACCGCCAGATGTGAACGCTCACCGAACAGACCCATCCGGCCCCCTGTCACCCCGGCCGAGCCCCGGACGCGGACGCCTCGGCCTGTCCCCCTGTCACCCCGGCGGAGCGCAGGACACCTGCGCCCCGCCGAACAAACCCACCCCGTCCCGCGTCACCCCGGGGGAGCTCAGCTCACCGAACGGCCCCGACGCTGGAGAGCGCGAGCCGGAAACGGTCGGGTGCCTCGTCGAAGACGCCGCCCGCCTGGTCGTCGGCCCCGTCCTGGCGGATCACGTCCTTGTCGGGGACGAAGATGTCCCGCACGACGAACGCCATCATGATCAGGATGGTGATCGCGCGGCCCCACACGGCGGTGAAGTAGGTGTCGCCCGCGATGCCCAGGGCCTCGTTGCCCGGCTGGATGCCGACCAGGTACAGCCAGATCGCGAAGAAGTACCAGCACTCGGCGAGCTGCCAGAGCGCGATCGGCCTCCAGCCCGGCCTGGCGAGCACCGCGAAGGGGATCAGCCAGAGCACGTACTGCGGCGACCACACCTTGTTGGTCAGCATGAACGCCGCCAGGGTGAGGAAGCACAGCTGCATCAGGCGGGGACGGGTCTTCGCCGTCAGCGTGATCACGGCGATCGCGAGGCAGAACGCGGCGAGCGAGACGACGCCCAGCTTGTCGAGGAGTTCGGCGTCACCCAGGATCGGCCACTGCTTCTGGTTGAAGAAGTACCAGATGGAGCCCCAGTCGGCCGGTCGCTCCTGGCTGAAGACGTAGAACCTCTTCCACCCGTCGAAGGCGAAGATCATGATCGGCACGTTGACGACGAGCCAGGCGCCCGCGGCACCGCCGATCGTCTTGAGGAACGGCACCCATTTGCCGGTTCGCAGCGCGAGCAGGAACAGCGGGCCGAGGAACATCAGCGGATAGAACTTGGTGGCGATCGCGAGGCCCAGCAGGATGCCCGCGAGCCACTGTTTCCGCTTCGACCAGGCCAGCAGCGCGCCCAGCGCGAGGGCATTGGCCGCCAGGTCCCAGTTGATGTACGCGGTGAGGATCAGCGCGGGGGCGAGGGCGTACCAGAGCGCGTCCCAGCGCCTGGCGGGACCGGCCAGCGCGGCCATCAGCAGAACGCCGACGACCAGGCAGAGCGCCATGAGGATGACGGTGAGGTCGTAGAACGCCGTCCCCGGATCGCTCATGGGGGTGACGATCCGGCGGAAGAACTCCATGATCCCGCCGATGCCGACGGGGTATTCGACCGGATAGTCGAAGTAGGGGACCATGCCCTCGTTGAGCTTCTCGTTCCACCACAGGGGATAGATGTCGGTGTAACAGAAGTTCGTGAACTGCAGGGTCCCGTCGTTCCATGCCCCGTCGACGCGGCACGGCCACTTCCAGAACCAGGCCAGAACCGCCCCCAGCCCCGCGAACAGGGCGAGCGGCGTGTACGGAATGGCCCGGTTGCCTAACTCGGACAGCGACTCCCGCTGCGGCAGAAGGTTCTTCATCAGGGACGTCGTCCGCTCGCTGTGGGTGTCGGCACGAGGGCCCCGGCAGGTGTTCCCGGTGCGCCGACCACGCCTGGCGCACCGTTCTGCTCGATCACGCCGTTCGGCGGCCCGTCGCCGCCCCAACCGCCGTCATCGCCGACGTCACACGAGGGGTCCCCGGGAAGGCACTCGTTGCCGCCGAAATCGCCACCGTCGTCGGGGGGGTCGTTCGACCAGCCGTCGTCGCCGTTCTCGTCAGGGAAGGGGTTGGTGTCCTCCGTCGTCGGCGTCGGCGAGGGCGTCGGCTTGGGCGTGGCCAGGTTGTTCGGCGATCCGGTGTTGGCCCTCGGCGGGAACTGCAGGACCTCGTCCTTCGCGGTCACGGTCTGCATGAAGTCGTGCCAGATCTGGGTCGGGGTGCCGCCACCGCCGATGAAGGAGGGCATGGGCTCCTCCTTCCAGACGATGTTCTCGTCCTTGATCTTCCTGCTCGGCAGGCCGTACTTGTCGACCTTGAGCTTGCGCGTCCCCGCCTTGTTGTAGGGCACGTCCTTGGACATTCCGACCGCGGTGACGAGCTGCGGGGTGAAGCCGACGAACCAGGCGTCCTTGTAGGCGTTGTTCGTGCCGGTCTTGCCGGCCACCGGCCGGGTGCCGATGTTGGCCGCACCACCGGTGCCGCTCTTGACGACCGCCTGGAGCGCGACGGTCGCGTCGGCCGCGGACTCGGGGGTGATGACCTGCTTCGCGTCGGCCAGTTCCTTGAGCACGACGGTGCCGTCGTGCTTGGTCACCTTGACGACGGTGTGCCAGTCGACGTGCTTGCCCTCGTTGGCGAAGATCGAATAACCAGCGGCCTGTTCGACCGCGGTCACCGAGGCCACACCGATGGTGGTCAGGTAGTTCTGGTTCTCGACCGCCCAGTCGACCGCGTTCTTGCCCTTGTAGGCGGGGTTCTGCTTCGCCGTCTCGCCGACCCCCGCCTCCCTCGCGATCCTCGCCACCTCTTCGAGCGTGACCTCCTTGCCCATCTGGGCGAAGACGGTGTTGACCGAGCTGGCCATGGCCTTGACCATGTTGATCGGCCCGAACGGCTGGTTCCCCGAGTTGCTGATCGGGGTGGTGTTCGGCATCTTGATCGTCGCCATGCCCTCGACGTAACTGTCGAGCGACTTGCCGCTCTCCAGCCAGGCCGCGAGCACGTAGGGCTTGAACGCGGAGGCCGCCTGCTTGGTGGAGTCGAACGCGCGGTTGTTGAAGTCGTTGACGAAGTCGTCGCCGCTGTAGAAGGCGAGCACCCGGCCGTTCTTCGGGTTCACCGAGGCCAGCCTGGCGTGGATGGTCGGATCCAGGCCGGCGGTCCTGGCCTTCACCGCGTCCCTGGCGGCCTTCATCATGTTCTTGTTGAACGTGGTGTAGACCTTGAAACCGCCGGTCTTCAGGTCGTCCTGTGTGATGCCCCGCCCGGCGAGCTCCCTGAAGACGATGTTGAGCATGTAGCCCTTGAGCCCCTTGAAGGTCTCCGTGACCTTGACGTCCTCGAACTTCAGGTCCTCGAAGGAGCTGTTCGCGTACTTGCCGTACTCGGCGGGGTTCATGTCCGCCATGTTCTTCAGTGCCGCTTGGAAGCGCTCCTTGGTCGCGGCGTAGTTCTTCTTCTCCGTCTCCTGGATGTCGAAGGCGTTCGGGTTCTGGATCCGGCCGGCGAGGTAGGCGCCCTCGGGCACGGTCAGATCGCCGACGTTCTTACCGAAGAACGCCTTCGCCGCGGCCTGAATGCCGTACGCGCCGCGCCCGAAGTAGACGAGGTTGAAGTACTCCTCAAGGATCTCGTCCTTCTCCAGGGTCTTACTGATCTTGACCGCGACGAAGATCTCCTTGATCTTGCGCTGGATCGAGACCTCCTGGCTGAGGCCTTCGTAGTAACCGCGGGCCATCTGCTGGGTGATGGTCGAGGCGCCCTGGAGCTGGGCGCCGCTCACGGTGCTCCAGACCGAACGGGCCATGCCCGCGACGTCGATGCCGCTGTCGGTACGGAAGGTCTTGTTCTCCAGGGCGATCACCGCGTCCTGGACGTGGACGGGGATCTGCTTGAGCTTCACCGGGGTCCGCTTGGTGCCGTAGCGGGCCATCACGGTCTTGCCGTCGCCGTAGTAGATGACGCTGCCCCGGTCGTCGACGCTGGCCTGCCGGGACGAGGGGACAGGCGTGTTGGCGTAGGCGACCGCGATCATGCCGAAGACGCCCGCGGTGAGGACCACGAAGCTGGCCATCACGATCTTCCAGTTGGGCAGGAAGCGCGTCCACCTCTTGGGGGGTTCGTCGTCGCCGTCGAAACCGTCGCCGTCGAAACCGTCTCTGCCGGGGCCCTCGGGTCCTTCCGGGCCTCCGGGACCCTCCGCGGCGAGAGCGCTCGCACCGCGTCCTCGGCGCCTGCGGCCGCCCTCGCCCGGCCTCGAACCCGCAGAACGCCCGCCGCCCGACTGGGCGGCGAGCATCGCCTGGGTGTCCTCGAAGGCGGCCTCGGCGCGGCGGCCTGTCGGGTCGGTGTCACGGCGACGTACATCCCCGGGACCCGGCTGAGGCGTCCCGCCGGGAGCACCGGGACCGGCGGGGCCGGCGGGGCCGCGCGGGGGCATGCCACCGGGAGCGCCCGCGTCGCGCCGGGGTGGTCCGCCGGGCTGCTGGGATGCGCCGCCGGAGTAGGGCATGCCGCCGTGCTGGGGCATCATCGCGGTCCGGGGGTCGGCTCCCGCCTGCGGTGCCTGTCGAGGAGAATCCCGACCCGCACCGGTTTGAACGTTTTGCGGAGAGGGGACTGCACGGGAAGCGGCTCCTGGGCTTGAGCGACGGCGCCGCCCCTGGCGAGACGACTCGTCGGCGCCCTGGCGGCGCCCGTCCGACTCCGGGTCATTGCTGTTGCTGTAACTCACGCGTCCTCGTTCGGTCATCGGGGTCTACGACGGCGTGCAGGCGGGCGAGACTACCTCCTGATCACCGGAGATCTCGTCGCCTTGGCTCACTGGTGGCCGGCCCATTCGGGTGGATCTCCACTCCCGGGGACGAACGAGATCGTCAGGTGGTTCCGGCAACAACCTTGGCAGACCTCTCCCACATTGACGTGGGATTCCCGGTATTGAAAAGCGGTCCACGCCACGTGGGGGCCATCTCCCACCACCGTCTGCTGTGACCACATAGGCGCCAGACTACGGCTTTTTGGCGTTTGCTCCCAACCTCTTGGGAAAGTCGCTGATTGCAGCCTTATGTTGAATGGACGTATCCTGTCGATGTATCGGTTCGATACATCGACGCGAGAGGTGGTGGTTTCCAGTGGCCGGCGGACGTGGCGGCGTGCTGGAGCTGGCCGTGCTCGGGTCGTTGCATGAGACCCCTCTACACGGCTATGAGCTGCGCAAACGGCTCAACGCCCTGCTCGGTATGTTCCGGGCGTTCTCCTACGGCTCGCTCTACCCGTGCCTCCGCCAGTTGCTCACCGACGGACTGATCGTCGAAGACGGCGACGCCGCCGCGGCCACCACGGCCGCCGACAGCGCCATCGTGCTCCCCGGCCGCCGTTCGAAGATCGTCTACAAGCTGACCGCGGAGGGCAAGGAACGCCTGCAGGAGCTCCTCACCCAGGCGGGCCCTTCCGCCTGGGAGGACGAGAGCTTCGGCGTGCACTTCGCCTTCTTCAGGCACACCGAGGCCGAGGTGCGCCTGCGCATTCTCGAGGGTCGCCGCAGCCGACTTGAGGAACGCCTGGACAGCGTGCGCACGGCACTCGCCCGTACGCGCGAGCGGCTGGACAGCTACACCCTTGAGCTTCAGCGTCACGGCCTGGAGTCGGTCGAACGCGAAGTGCGCTGGTTGAATGAGCTGATCGCCACCGAACGGCAGGCATCGCCGCCGGAGGGGGAGCGGCGACCCGCGCAAGAGGAGACGTCCAGGGCGCCCGCGCCAGGGACGGGCACGACGGGGCGGCACGCCACCCCGGAAGAAAACTGACCACTAAGAGAACAAAAGGGGAGCGAGTGCCATGGGTTCGGTGCGCGTAGCCATTGTCGGTGTAGGCAACTGCGCCACGTCGCTCATTCAGGGCGTGCACTACTACCGGGACGCCGACCCCGGTATGCGGGTGCCGGGCCTGATGCACGTCAAGTTCGGCGACTATCACATCGGCGACGTGGAGTTCGTCGCGGCTTTCGACGTGGACGCCAAGAAGGTCGGGCGTGACCTGTCCGAGGCGATCGTGGCCTCGGAGAACAACACGATCAAGATCTGCGACGTGCCGCCGCTCGGCGTCACGGTGCAGCGTGGCCCCACCTTCGACGGTCTTGGCGAGTACTACCGGGAGATGGTCGAGGAGTCCGACGAGGCTCCGGTCGACGTCGTGCAGGTCCTCAAGGACAGCAAGGTGGACGTTCTTGTCTCCTACCTGCCGGTGGGCTCGGAGGAGGCCGACCGCTTCTACGCGCAGTGCGCCCTCGACGCGAAGGTCGCGTTCGTCAACGCGCTGCCGGTGTTCATCGCCTCCGACCCCGCGTGGGCGCAGAAGTTCGTCGACGCGGGCGTCCCGATCGTCGGCGACGACATCAAGTCCCAGGTCGGTGCGACCATCACGCACCGCGTGATGGCGAAGCTGTTCGAGGACCGCGGCGTCGAGTTGCTCCGCACCTACCAGCTGAACTTCGGCGGCAACATGGACTTCATGAACATGCTGGAGCGCAAGCGCCTGCAGTCCAAGAAGATCTCCAAGACCCAGGCGGTCACCTCGCAGATCCCGCACGAGATGCAGAAGGCCGACGTGCACATCGGCCCTTCCGACCACGTGCCGTGGCTCGACGACCGCAAGTGGGCGTACGTGCGCCTGGAGGGCAGGTCCTTCGGCGACACCCCCCTCAACCTGGAGTACAAGCTGGAGGTATGGGACTCCCCCAACTCCGCCGGCATCATCATCGACGCGGTGCGCGCCGCCAAGATCGCCCTTGACCGGGGCATCGCCGGGCCGATCCTGTCCGCCTCCTCCTACTTCATGAAGTCGCCGCCGGAGCAGTACTCCGACGACGAGGCGCGCGAGTACGTGGAGAAGTTCATCCGCGGCGAGGTCGAGCGCTGACCTTCCCGAGCCTTCCGGCATCGAACGGCGAGAGCCCTCGGCCCACGTGGGCCGAGGGCTCTCGCCGTTGAACGACCGCCGGTGTGAGAGGCACTCACACCGCCGGGGCGGAAGGTCTCGATGGGGGGCGGGGGGAGGCCGGCGCGTCAGCGGGCGGCGGGCGGGAGGTCGGCGGGGTCCGCGGCCCCCCAGGCGAGCGGGTCGGCGCCGAGCTCGACCAGCTGGGGAACCTGCTCGCGGCACCAGGGGGAGATCGCCAGGCGGTCGCCGAGCACCCCGTCGGTGAACTCCTTCCACGGCATCCAGCGGACGTCGTCGACCTCGTCGGGGTTCGGCGCGGCCTCCGCGGTCACCAGCACCCGGTAGACCGGGCACAGCTCCCGCTCGACGATGCCGTTGTCCATGACCGCTCGGTAGGAGAAGCGCGGCAGGAGGAGGTCGACCCGGTCGGCCGCGAGGCCGAGCTCGTGGGAGAGCCTGCGGGTCACCGCCTCGGGGAGCGGCTCGCCGGGCAGGGGGTGGCCGCAGCAGCTGTTGGTCCACACCCCCGGCCAGGTCGTCTTGTGCAGTGCGCGGCGGGAGAGCAGGACCCGCCCCTGCTCGTCGAACACGTAACTGGAGAAGGCCAGATGGAGGGGAGTGTCGGGACCGTGCACCGTGGCCTTCGCCGCCGTGCCGATCGCGTTTCCCTCGGTGTCGACGAGCACAACGTGTTCATCAGGTGTCACTCGAACGAGGGTACGTG
The DNA here is from genome assembly GCF_040635605.1 of Streptosporangium sp. NPDC006930. Taxonomy (NCBI): domain Bacteria; kingdom Bacillati; phylum Actinomycetota; class Actinomycetes; order Streptosporangiales; family Streptosporangiaceae; genus Streptosporangium; species Streptosporangium sp. NPDC006930. The sequence continues at coordinate 34,217 of NZ_JBEYID010000013.1, forward strand.
ATCATGTTGGTTTACCGCGCCCCCTAAGTGATACGTAGGCAAAGGTCGTAAATGCCCAATAACACAATCAGGGAGGTTCCAGATGCCCGCCCATGCCGCCCACGCATAGGCTGAGCGCGTGTCATTTGCATCCGATCTACGTGTGGTCCTGGAAGGTCGGGACTTCCGGAGGCTGTACGCGACCCGCCTGGTCTCGCAGTTCTCCGACGGGATCTTCCAGTTCGCCGTGGCCGGATTCGCGTTCTTCAGCCCGGAGAAGAGCACGAGCGCGGTGGAGATCGCCGCAGGGCTCGCCGTGCTGCTGCTGCCGTACTCGATCCTGGGACCCTTCGTCGGGGTGTTCATCGACCGCTGGTCGCGGCGGCAGATCCTCGTCATCGCGCCGATGGTCCGCGGGGCGCTGCTGCTCGTGGCGGCGGCACTCGTCGCGGCGAACGCCCCCGACGGCATCTTCTACGTCGCCGCGCTCGGCGTCCTCGGGGTGAACCGTTTCTTCCTCGCCGCGCTGGGGGCCTCACTCCCGCACGTCGTGCCCGCCGACCGGCTGATGGTGGCCAACGCGGTCACCCCGACCTCGGGCACCGTGCTCACCTTCGTGGGCATAGGCGCCGGATACCTGCTCCGGGCGGTCTTCGGCTCCGGCCACCCGGGTACGGCCGTGCTGCTCGTCGTCTCCGGCCTCGTCTTCGGGCTCAGCGCGCTCATCGCCATGACCATGGGAAGGCGTCTGCTCGGTCCCGCCGACGACCCCGACCGGCCGCAGGCCCGCGAGGCCGTACGCCACGTGCTGGCCGGCCTGGCCGACGGCGCGAGACACCTCGTCCGGCACCGGGCCGCCGCCGCGGCGATGGGTGCGATGGCCACCCACCGGTTCATGTACGGCATGTGCACGGCGATGCTCGTGCTGCTGTCGCGCTACTACTTCGCGGAGAACGCCGAGGACGCGCTGAACGCGGTCTCCGTCGTGGTCGCCACCTCGGGGGTCGGTTACTTCCTGGCCATCCTGGTCACGCCGTGGGCCACGGAACGCTTCACCATCGAACGATGGGTCCCGGCCATGCTGATCACCTCCGGGGTGCTGACGCTCGCGTTCTGTGCGGCGTTCCAGCAGTGGGGGTTCGCGGCCACGGGCTTCGTCCTCGGCATCGCCGGGCAGAGCATCAAGATCTGCGCCGACACCGCCGTCCAGCGGGATCTCCAGGACGCCTACCTCGGCCGGGCCTTCTCCATCTACGACATGCTCTTCAACGGCAGCTACGTGCTGGCCGCGGCACTGGCGGCGGCGCTGCTGCCGCCGGATGGCAAGTCGCTGCTCGTGCTGGTGCTCATCGCCGTCGGATACGTCGCGGGCGCGGTGATCTACCGGGTCGTCACGCCGGCCCGAGTGGCCGAACCGCTGCCGTCATCGCCGTCGCAGCCCTCACAGTGAGCGGGCGTCGTCGCCCTCGTGCCCTTCACGACGACCGAACCCCCGCCGCCGTCATGCTCCTCACGATGACCGGGCGACCGTCGTCGCCCCCACATCCCTCACAGTGAGCGGGCCGCCGCCGTCATCGCCGTCGTGACCCTCTCCAGGTCGTCGTCGCCGATCGAGTAGGGCGGCATGGCGTAGATCAGCCGTCCGAACGGGCGGAGCCAGACGCCGTGCCGCATGACGAGGTCCTGGACGGCGGGGACGTCGACGGGCTCGCGGGCCTCGACCACCCCGATCGCGCCGATGACCCGCACGTCCCTCACCCCGGCCGCCCCCGAGGCCCCTTTCAGGCCCGCCAGGAGACCGGCCTCGATCCGGCCGACCTCCTCGCGCCACGGGCGCTCCCGCAGGAGCTCCAGGGAGGCGCTCGCGACGGCCGCGGCCAGTGGGTTGCCCATGAAGGTCGGCCCGTGCATCAGCACCCCGACGCCCCTCGCCACCCGCTCGGTGCACAGCGTCGCGGCCAGCGACATGTAGCCGCCGGTCAGGGCCTTGCCCAGGCACATGATGTCGGGCCTGATCCCGGCATGGTCGCAGCCGAACAGTTCCCCGGTCCTGCCGAACCCGGTGGCGATCTCGTCGGCGATCAGCAGGACGCCGTGCTCGTCGGCGAGCTCGCGGAGCAGCCGCAGGTAGGCCGGGTGGTAGAAGTGCATACCGCCCGCCCCCTGGACGACCGGCTCCACGATGATCGCGGCCAGCTCGTGGGCGTGCCGGGCGACCAGGTCCGACAGCCCTGCCGCGTAGCCCTCGTCGTACTCGCGCGGCGGCCGGTCGGCGAACACGTGCTCGGGCAGCACGCCGGAGAACAGGTGGTGCATGCCGTTGACCGGGTCGCAGACCGACATCGCCCCGAAGGTGTCGCCGTGGTAGCCGCCCCTCACCGTGAGCAGCCGTCCCCTGCCGGTGAACTGGTACGCCATTTTGATCGCGACCTCGACGGCGACCGACCCGGAATCGGCGAGGAACACCCTCGGCAGCCCGGTCATGGAGGCGAGCGTGGCGGCCAGCCGTACGGCGGGCTCGTGGGTGAGCCCGCCGAACATGACGTGCGCCATGTCCTCCAGCTGGTCCTTCAGCGCCCGGTTGAGCCGGGGGTGGTTGTAGCCGTGGATCGCCGCCCACCAGGACGACATGCCGTCGACCAGTTCGCGCCCGTCGGCGAGGGTGATCCGCACCCCGTCCGCACGGGAGACCACGTGCGGCGCCACCGGCTGGGGCGCGGCCGCATAGGGGTGCCACACGTGCTCCCGGTCGAGCAGGGCGATCCCGGCCCCGTCGAGACCGTCGAGGCCGCCGACACCATCGGGACGGGAACCGGGGATGACGTGATCGTTCAGCTCAGGGGCGCCGTTCAGAGCGCACCTCGCTCATTCCTCCCGCGCCACCGGCCTCGTCGCCGGCCTCGTTGGCCCGCGCCCACTCCCGGAGGGCGTCCGCGGCCGCCTCCTTGCCGATGACACCCCTGTCGAGGCGCATCTCCAGCAGGAACCTGTAGGCGCGGCCCACGACAGGACCCGGCGGAACGCCGAGGAGCTCCTGGATCTCGTTGCCGTCGAGTTCGGGGCGGATCTTGCCGAGCTCCTCCTCCTCGGCCAGCCGGGCGATGCGCTCCTCCAGCTGGTCGTAGGTCTGCGACAGGGCCAGTGCCTTGCGCCGGTTGCGGGTGGTGCAGTCGGCGCGGGTCAGCCTGTGCAGGCGCTCCAGCAGGTGTCCGGCGTCGCGGACGTAGCGGCGCACGGCCGAGTCGGTCCACTCTCCCGTGCCGTACCCGTGGAAGCGCAGGTGCAGCTCCACCAGGCGGGAGACATCGGCCACCACGTCCTTGGGGAACTTCAGCTCCGTCATGCGCTTCCTGGCGAGCTGGGCCCCGACCACCTCGTGGTGGTGGAAGGAGACCCTGCCGCCGGGCTCGTGGCGGCGGGTCTTCGGCTTGCCCACGTCGTGCAGGAGCGCGGCCCAGCGCAGGATCTGGTCGGGGCCGTTCTCCTCCAGGTCGATCGCCTGCTCCAGCACGATCAGCGAGTGCTCGTAGACGTCCTTGTGCCGATGGTGCTCGTCGATCTCCAGCCGGAGTTTCGGCAACTCGGGCAGCACGTGGGCGGCGAGCCCCGACTCGACGAGGATCCGCAGGCCCTCGCGGGGACGGTCACCGCCGATGAGCTTGTCCAGCTCGTCGCGGATGCGCTCGGCGGAGACGATGTCGATCCTGTCGGCCATCGCGCCCATCGCGGCGAGCGCCGCCGGATCGACGGAGAAGCCGAGCTGGCTGGCGAACCTCGCGGCGCGGAGCATCCGCAGCGGGTCGTCGCCGAAGGAGCGCTCGGGAGGGCCCGGGGTGCGCAGCACCTTGGCGTGCAGATCGTCGAGGCCGCCGTGCGGGTCGACGAACTCGCGGGAGGGCAGGCGCAGCGCCATCGCGTTGACCGCGAAGTCACGCCGGGCCAGGTCGCCCTCCAGCGTGTCGCCGTAGGCCACGTCGGGCTTGCGCGACTTGGGATCGTACGACTCGCTGCGATAGGTCGTGATCTCCAGCAGCCACCCGCCCTTGCGGACACCGACGGTGCCGAAGTCGATGCCGATCGTCCAGATGGAGTCGGCCCAGTCGCGGACGAGTTCCAGGACGGTCTCGGGCCTCGCGTCCGTGGTCAGGTCGAGGTCGTTGCCGATCCTTGCGAGGAAGACATCGCGTACGGAGCCGCCGACGAGGGCGATCTGGTAGCCCCTGGCTGCGAAAAGCTCGCCGAGCTCGTCCGCCACGGGTGCGATCTTCCGGAACAGCTCGCTCATGCCGTGGCGCTGGCTCTGGGTCAGATTTGAAAGGGACAAGCCGGGTAGGTCCTTCGGTTACGGAACATGTTCCCTGCGGGGATACACCTGAAGCGATCACCAGGTTACGGTCGGTCAGGAAACCTCGGGGACTGTGCGTCGAGGCAAGGAGCACACATGAAGGATGCGCTCGCGATCCACCGCTGGCTCCTCGCACACCAGGTCCATCATGAGATCGTACGCCTTCCGCGCGCGATGACATGTTCGGACGAACTCCCCGAGGTGCTGTCGGTGAGTCCTGAGATATGCGTGGGGGTCACGGTTTTCGAGGTCACGACACGACTCGGCCACGATCCCGTGGCGGTCGTCACCTCCGTCGGGTCCCCGCCGCGTCCCGGCGTGGTCGGCGGCATCCTGGGGGCGAGAAGGGTGCGGGTGGCTCCGGCCTTCACCGTCAACTCCGCCACCGACTACGCCTCGGGGCTGGTCTGCCCGCTGCTGTTGCCCGACACGCTCACCGTGCTGGTGGACGAGCGACTCACCCACGACGCCACACTCGTTTACGTGCCCACCGGAGAGCGCAGGACGGCACTCCAGATCCGTGCGGACCACCTGCTCACACTGGTGTCAGGAAAGATCGTCGACCTGACCCGGCAGGGCTCCCGCGGGGAGTCGGCGATCTTTCCGCTCGCCGGTTAGGCGCCGGTTAGGCCATACCATTACCGGCGTGCGCCGTACTCGACCCCTGGCCGGCACGTGATCCGCAAAGCCGCGCTGCTCGCCCTGTTCGTCACCACGCTGCTCGTTCCCGCGGCCGTGGTCGTTCCGGGTATGGCGAGCGCCCGGACGACCTCGGTGAGCCGGGCGGGCCTTCAGGTCGTGATGGAGGCGATCGGTCCCGACGCCCCCCGTGACCCGACCACCGAGATCAAACTGTCGGGCTCCCTGGTCAACTCGGGCGCCGAACCCATGAGCGGGCTGCGCATCCGCATGCACTTCTCGCCGCAGCCGTTCGCCAGGCGCGCCGACATGGAGGCATACCTGGCCGGGCAGACCCTCCCGAGCTCGTGGTGCTGCGAGAGTTTCGTCCAGGCGCCGATCGCGCCCTCGGGCAAGCTGCCGTGGCAGTTCGCCTTCACGCCGCAGGAGCTGAAGTTCTCCGGCTTCGGTGTCTACCCGATCATGGTCGAGGTGCGCGACGCCTTCGGGCAGCAGGTCGCCACCTTGCGGACCATGGTGACCTACATGCCCAGGGAGACCAGGGTGCCCCGCACCCGGCTCGCCATGGTGCTGCCCATCGTCGACCAGCCGCGCCGGTCGGAGGACTCCACCTTCGCCGATGGAAACCTGCCCGCGGCGATGGCCCCCGGCAAGCGCCTGGGAGACCTGCTCAAGATCGCCCAGGACACCTCGTCCGCCAAGGGGCTCACCTGGGTCGTCGACCCCGCCCTGCTCGACGACGCGCGGGCGATGGGCGAGCCGCACACGGTCAGGGTCAAGGACCGCAGCCAGCAGCGCCCCGCCGCCCCCGAGGCCGCCCGATGGTTGAGCGACTTCCGTGAGGCCGTCGCCGACCAGCCGGTGGTCGCCACCCCCTACGCCGACCCCGACGTCGTGGCGCTCGCCCACAACGGTTTCGACGACGCCACGCGGACCGGGATCTCCGCGGCCGGGATCGTCGCCAGGGAGACCCTCGGCCGCGATGTGATCACCAACGTGAACTGGCCGGTGGGCGGCCTGATCGACTACGACGGGCTGGACCTGCTCGCCACCGGCGGCGTCGACACCGTACTGCTGAACGTGCTGAACCTGCCGCCGACGACGCCACCGATCACCACCCCCGACGCCTCGGCGACCCTGGAGAGCGTGAACGGCCCGCTCACCGCCCTCGTCGCCGACGCGACGCTGAGCGAGACCGTCGGCGCCGACACCTCCACCTCCGGCGCGGCGCTGACGAACCGCCAGCGGTTCATCGCGGAGACGGCGATGATCAGCTCGGAGCCCGTCACCACCGCCAGAACGGTGATCGCCGTCCCGCACCGCCGCTGGGACCCCGATCCCGCCTACGTCACCGACCTGGTCGAGACGGCCGCCGCCCTGCCCTGGCTGGCACCCGTCACGCTCGACACGGTCAAGCGCGGCAAGGGCGCTCCGGTCCCCAGGTCCGGCCTGACCTACACCGACACCGACCGCAAGCTGGAGCTCTCCAAGCAGTACATGACGGGCGTCAGGAAGGTCGGCGCCCGCGCCGACCTGACCTCCGCGATCACCACCGCCCAGGACCTCGACGTCTTCGACCTGGCGCTGCTGCGCCTGACCTCCTCGGCGTGGCGGGGCAGGACGGGCAACGCGACACCGTACGTCCAGCAGGTCGCGGGGGGGATCGACGGCCGGATCGCCATGGTCAACATCACCGGCAGCGAGCAGTCGCGGCTGCGCACCCTGGCCGGCAGCAACGGCGACGTGCCGATCAGCGTGCGCAACGATCTGAGCGGCGAGGCCAGCCGGATCGCGGTCCGGCTCAGGGTGACCTCCGACCAGCCGGATCTGCTCAAGATCGAGCCGTACGAGGACAAACTGGAGATCCTCGGCGGCCAGAACCAGACCATTCGAATCCCGATGACCTCCACGGCCAGCGGCCAGACGACCGTGACGGTCCAGCTCACCACCGACGACGGCCGCAAGTACGGCAAGCCGGTCGAGCTGACCGTGCGGACCACCGGCTACACCGGGGTCGCCCTGGTGATCGTCGGAGCCGCCCTCGTGGTGATGCTCGCCGCCGTCGTCCTGCGCGTCCTGCGCCGCAGGGGAGGCCGCCGCCCCGCGGCCGCTCCCCCGCCCGAGCGCCTGCACGAGCCCGCGGGCACCGAGTCCTGAGCGCCTGGCGCTCCCAGCACGTAGCGGAGGAAAGCGCATGAGCAGGGTTCTGCGTGCGAGCGCGATCATGGCGGCGGGGACGATGGTCTCCCGCATCACCGGCTTCGTCCGGACGGCGGTGCTCGCGGCGGCCATCGGTACCTTCGCGCTGGGCGACGCCTACAACGTCGCCTACACGATCCCGCTCATCCTGTTCGACCTGCTCATCGGCGGGATCCTGAGCAGCGTCGTGGTTCCGATGATCATCAGGCGGCAGAAGTCGGACCCCGACGGCGGCCGGGCCTACGAGCAGCGCCTGATGACCCTCGGGGTGATCACGCTCACCCTGCTGGCGCTGGTCGCGGTGGTCCTCGCCGGACCGCTGATCAGTCTCTACAGCACCGACTGGGGTCCCAGGCAGACCGAGGTCGCGGTCAGGCTGGCACAGTTCATCCTGCCGCAGATCGCCTTCTTCGGGATCGGCGCGATCGCCGGCGCGATCCTCAACACCCGTGACAGATTCGCCGCGCCGATGTGGGCACCGGTGCTGAACAACATCGTGATGATCGGCGTCGCGATCGTCTACTACGTGAAGCTGGGCGGGGCGGGCACCGACGTCGACACGATCGCCGACGCCGACCTGGCGCTGCTCGGGCTCGGCACCACGGCCGGCATCGTGGCGCAGTGCGCGGTGCTGGTCATCGCGCTGCACCGGGTGGGTTTCCGCTTCCGGCCCAGGTTCGACCTGCGCAACGCCGGGCTCGGCGAGATGGGCAGGACCGCGGTCTGGACCTTCGCCTACGTCGGGATCAGCCAGCTGGGCTTCCTGATCACCACCAAGCTGGCGACCGGCGCGGGCCAGCGTGCCCCCGGCGCGGGAAACGCCGCCTACTCCTACGCCTACCAGTTCTTCCAGCTCCCTTACGGGATCATCGCGGTCTCGGTGATCACCGCGATGCTGCCCAGGATGAGCCGGGGGGTGGCCGACGGCCAGCTCGACACGGTCCGTGAGGAGTTCTCCTCCGGGGTGCGGCTGGTGTCGGTGCTGCTGGTGCCCGCCGGGCTGCTGCTGATGGTGCTCGGTCCCGCGGTGACCGTACTGATCTTCTCGTGGGGCAACATGACCGTCGGCTCGGCGGTCTACATCGGCAACGTGCTGCAGGTCTTCGGGCTCGCGCTGGTGCCGTTCTCGATCTTCCAGCTCCTGCTGCGCGTCTTCTACTCCTTCGGCGACACCCGCACCCCGGCGTTCCTCGCCCTCGGCAACGTGGCGGTGAACGCCACGCTCAGCCTCGTCGCCTACTACACCCTGCCCGCCAGGTACATCGTGATGGGCCTCGCGCTCGCGTTCACCGTCGCCTACGTGGCCGGCGCCGCGACCGCCTGGACGATGGCCTCGCGCCGCGTGGGGGGCCTGGCGGGGCGCAAGGTGGCCGCGGGGCTGTCCCGGATGTATCTGGCCGCCCTCCCGGCGGCCGCGTTCGCGCTCGGCGTGCTGTGGCTCACGCAGGAACTCACCGCGTTGGACGCGCTGAGTGCGGCCGTCATGCTGGCGGCGGGCGGCGGACTCGGTATGGTTCTTTACTTGGCGATCGCCCACCGGATGCGCATCCCCGAGGTGAGTTCGATCGTTGGAATGGTCGCAGGACGGGTAGGCCGGTAAGCCAAAGGCTTGTCTTAAACGTCTGACAAGACGAACACGGGCGGAACCGGTGCGGGACTACCATGGTGCGACGCGTGTGGTGACATGCGGCTAATGGAAGCAGGAGGGCGTGGGCGGATCCACCCAGCATCATGTGATGTGTCTTGATGTGCTGACCGGGCATGGTGCTGTCGTGTTCTCAGGTACGGGGTCCTCGTGAGTTCCCCCGCCGTAGAGCCCGGCACCAAGCTGGCCGAGCGTTTCCGGCTCGAAGACCGCGTCCACGAGTCGGGCGGGGCCACCCTGTGGAAGGCCATCGACGAGGTGCTCGCCAGGCCCGTCGCCGTCCACACCTTCGATCCCGACTTCCCCCGCCTGAACGAGGTCGTCACGGCCGCCAGGGTGGCGAGCCGGCTCACCGACCCCCGTCTCACCCAGGTCTTCGACGCGACCGAGGACGACGGCCACTCCTACGTCGTCAGCGAGTGGGTGAGCGGCGAGTCCTTCGGCGACATGATCGCGGGCGGGCCCCTCGACCCCGAGCGGGCCGCCGCGATGGTCGCCGAGGCCGCGGAGGCCCTGGCGCACGCGCACGAGGCGAACCTCGCCCATCTCTGCCTCACCCCCGAGCACCTGGTCTGGACGGCGGGCAGCACGGTCAAACTGCTCGGCCTGGGAGTCGACGCCGTCCTGGACGACGTGATGAGCGACGACCCCGCCCGCGAGGACGCCGAGGGCCTCGGCCGCCTGCTGTACGCCGGTCTGACCGGCCACTGGCCGGGCGACGAGCGAGGCAGCGGCGGCCTGCCCGTCGCACCCATGAGTGACGGGCACTTCTGCACGCCGCGCCAGGTCACCGCGGGCGTTCCCGGCTACCTGGACGCCATCGTCTGCCGGGCGATACTGCCGGAGACCAGGCGCGGGCTCGAACCGCTGACCACGCCCGCCGAGGTCGCCGAGGCCCTGGCCTCGGTGTCGCGGCCCAGTCCCCTGCCGATGCCGACGCCGATGCCCATGACGGCGCTGCCGGTGGCGGCCTCGCGCTCCGAGGGGGTCGACACCGCGGCTCCCCAGCGCCACACACCGCCTTCGCAGCATCGGACCCAGCACCAGCACCGCCCGATGCCCCGGCAGGGGGGCGGCATGGTCAACAAGGTCGCCATGACCGTCGTCGTGCTGCTGGTGATGGTCGCCGTCGGTCTGGGCGCCTGGACCCTCGGCCGCAGCATCGGCAACGCCGGTACCCCGGTGCCCGGCGAGGAGAGCACCACGCCCACGCCGACCGCGGCCGTCGAGATCCGCGAGGTGAAGCCCTCCTCGGCCATCGGCTTCGACCCGCTGGGCGACAGAGAGGAGCGCGGCGAGCTCGCCGGCTTCGCGATCGACGGTAAGGATTCCACCGACTGGCACTCCGAGTCGTACGACTCCGCCGACTTCGGCCGGCTCAAGACGGGTGTGGGCCTCCTGCTGGACATGGGCGAGAGCGTCCCGGTGAAGCAGGTGACGGTCGATTTCGGCGGCACCTCGGGAGGCACCGCCGAACTCAGGGTTGGCGACTCCCCGCAGCTGGAGTCCCTCTCGGTCCTCCAGAAGGTCAACGGAGTCTCCGGCAAGAAGACGTTCACCGCGGAGGCCCCGAAGAAGGGCCGCTACGTGCTCGTCTGGTTCACCAAGATGCCCACCTACCAGGGGAAGTTCCGCGGGCAGGTGCAGGAGATCAAGGTCTTCGCGACCAAGTGACACTGCTCCGATTTGATCTGTTTTGCATGGCTTCTTGCAGATCATCGGAGAATTCGTGGCACCATCTATCCCGTAGAGGTGTTCTCCCCGGATCGGTATAGCAGGACTCTCCTTGTGAATTCCCCACCCGAGACCCCGCCAGCGGCGGACGAGCAGACGGCGAAGGCCCCCGTGTCCGACGCCGACCTGCTCACCCGGCACATCGCCGGGGATCCGCACGCCTTCAGTGAAATAGTCAAGCGACATCGAGACCGCATGTGGGCGGTCGCCCTGCGCACGCTGGGCGACCCCGACGAGGCGGCCGACGCCGTTCAGGACGCCTTCGTCTCGGCCTACCGCAAGGCCGGGAGCTTTCGCGGCGAGGCGGCCGTGACCACGTGGCTGCACCGCATCGTGGTCAACGCCTGCCTCGACCGCATGCGCAGGAAATCGGTGCGCCCGGTGGCCGACGACGAGCTCGTCGAGGCCGCGGAGCGTGATACCCCGGTGCTCGACCAGACGGCCGAGCGCGAAGTGTCCATGGAGGTTTCCGCAGCACTGAAGCTGCTGCCCTCCGACCAGCGCGCCGCGCTGGTGCTCGTGGACATGATGGGCTACTCGATCGAAGACGCGGCCCAGGTGCTGGAGGTGCCGAGCGGCACGGTGAAGAGCCGATGCGCGCGCGGACGGGCGAAACTCGCCCCGATTCTTTCCCATTTACGGAACCGATCAGACCTGTCTCGCGTCTCATCCGCGAAGGGAGCAGAACTTCGTGACGGGTGATACGCACTACGACCTGGAGATCTTGGCCGAACTGGCCGAGGGGCTCCTCGACGCCGCCACCGCCATACGGGTACGCGAGCATCTCGCGATCTGCGACCCCTGTGGCGAAAGCCTCGCCGATCTCGCAGCGGTCCGTGAGGTCCTGGCGGCGACCCCCACACCGGCGATGCCGATGGGAGTCGCGCTGAGGATCGACCGCGCGCTGGCCGCCGAGGCGGAAAGCTTCCGTGGAGGTGGAGTGGGCCTGGTGGAAGCACCGGCCTGGGACGACATAATGCGCGACGCGCCGTGGGAGACGTCCTCTCCCGCACAACCGGCGCCATGGGAGACGACCCCTCACCGGGACCCGATCCCCGAAAAGGAGCCAGAGCTCGAACCAGCCGTGCGGCTGGGGGTCGTCGACGACGACGGCACCGTGGTCCCGGTGGTCCCCACCAGACGTCGCGGCGCGAACCGACGGCGCCGGTGGGCGATGCCCGCCACCGCCGCGGCGGGCGTGGCGGCGGCGGTGATCGGTGCGACCGCGCTGGCGACCGGGACGCTGACGGCGTCCGGCCCGCCCGGCGCCACCCCGGGCCCCTACGCCGCACCGGCGGCGGACACGATCCAGTACACGCTGACCGACAGCAACTACAACTACACCGACGCCGAGCTCCGCGGCTCGCTGCTCGACTACATCGGCCCCGGGACCATCGTCGGAACGACCGACAACTCCGGGATCGACAAGTGTGTCCGGCAGGTCTCGGCGCAGGTCGGCACGTCGCCCTTCGCCGTGGACCAGGGGTTCTACAACGGGCAGGAGGCCAACATCCTGCTCTTCTGGGAGAACAAGGCCAAGAACACGGTGCGCGTCCACGTCGTGGGCCCGCAGTGTGACGACGTGCGCAAGCCAGGTCTCGCAAGCTGGTGACCGGGAAGAGGCGGCCCCGGGGGACCTCGGCAGGCCGCACGGAACGATCGGTGGGGAGAGGCACGGGGTGATCGGCGGCGGGTAATCCGCTCCCAAAGCCCTCGTACCTCCTCCGGGCGCCCGGCATGGATTCGTCCGTGCCGGGCTTTCCCGTTCCACCGGCGGATCCGTCACCGCGCCCGGCGGGAATCAGCGGCGCTTAGGATCTGTTGACGCCGGTGGCAACGACAGAGGAGAGGCGCGAGCACTGATGGACGTCCGGAATGTGATCATCATCGGATCGGGTCCCGCCGGTTACACGGCCGCCGTGTACTCCGCGCGTGCCGACCTCAACCCGCTGGTCTTCGAGGGCTCGGTCACCGCCGGTGGCGCCCTGATGAACACCACCGAGGTGGAGAACTTCCCCGGCTTCCCCGGTGGCATCATGGGCCCGGACCTGATGGACGGGATGCGCAAGCAGGCCGAGCGGTTCGGTGCCGAGCTGGTCGCCGACGACGTGATCGAGGTCGACCTGACCGTCACCCCGAAGGTCGTCAAGACCGCCACCGACACCTACTACGCCAAGTCCGTCATCCTCACGATGGGCTCGGGTTACCGCGAGCTGGGCGTGCCCAACGAGAAGCGCCTCTCCGGCCACGGGGTGTCGTGGTGTGCCACCTGTGACGGGTTCTTCTTCCGCGGCCAGGACATCGTGGTCGTCGGCGGCGGCGACACCGCGATGGAGGAGGCGATCTTCCTGACCCGGTTCGCCGCCTCGGTGACGGTGGTGCACCGTCGCGACGAGCTCCGCGCCAGCAAGATCATGCAGGACCGGGCGTTCGCGAACGAGAAGATCCACTTCCTGTGGGACAGCGAGGTCGTCGACGTGCTGGGCGAGTCCAAGGTGAGCGGGGTGCGGGTGCGCAACCTCAAGACCGGTGCGGAGGCGGAGCTCGCCGCCACCGGCCTGTTCGTCGCGATCGGGCACGACCCGCGCGTCGAGCTGGTCAAGGGCCAGGTGGAGCTGGACGACGAGGGGTACATCAAGGTCGACTCGCCCTCGACCCGCACCAACCTGGACGGCGTGTTCGCCGCGGGCGACGTGGTCGACCACATCTACCGGCAGGCGATCACCGCCGCCGGCACCGGCGCCGCCGCCTCGCTCGACTCCGAGCGCTGGCTGACCGAGCACGAGAACGCGTAACCCCCCGGCGGGTGACGGCGGAAGAGAGATCGACGGGCGGTGCCGGCGCCGCTCGTCACCCCGCCCGTCAGGGCGGGCCTCAGGCGCCGTGAGCGCCGTCACGGGTCGACCGGCCCCCGCCCCCGCCGGGCACACGTCGCGTCCCGTCGAACGGCGCGTCAGGCGTGCGCCGGTCACCACGCCGGTGATCCCATCGGTATCGTCCTCGCCGCCGGGTCGGCGGAGAGGTGAAACGCGTGTCGGGCCGGCGCGAGACCCCGGGGAGGGTTCTCCTTCGCGGGTGACCGGCGACGAAGCGGGAACCCTCGCGGGCGACCGTGGGAATCCCCTCGTTCGCGAGGGGGAAGTCAACAGCAGCAGTCCCCAGGCAAGAGGGAGAGCAGGAACCTTGGGCACCATCAAGCACGTGACCGACGCCAGCTTCGAGGCCGACGTTCTCAAGAGCGACAAGCCCGTGATCGTCGATTTCTGGGCCGAGTGGTGCGGCCCGTGCCGCCAGGTCGCGCCCATTCTGGAGGAGATCGCCGGCGAGAACGCCGAGAAGCTGACCGTCGTCAAGCTGAACGTCGACGAAAATCCGGCAACGGCGACAAACTACGGCGTACTCCAGATTCCTACCCTGAACGTCTATAAGAACGGAGAGGTTGTGAAGCAGATCATCGGCGCCAAGCCGAAGGCCATGCTGCTTCGCGAGCTTGAGGGCATCATCTAGGCCCCCTGCGGTCGGCCGTCCCCCACGGCGTCCGGCCGTATCACCCGCTTCCGAGCGGCACACCCACCCACTGAAGGCCCCCCGTCTCACCGCGGGGGGCCTTCACATGCGCGGGACTTTCAAGAGGGCCGGCTCGGCTCCAGAGAGCTCAGGAAGGGCGCGTTCGGCCCCAGAGCGTGCCGTACGGGCTCCAGAAGGTCTCAGACGGGCCGTAGCGCCCTCTCGGGACTCATCGACCCAAGGAGCCTCTCCAGTGCCACCTCGACGTCCTCACGCCACGAGACGGCGTTCTTGAGCTCCAGGCGGAGGCGAGGGAAGCGCAGATGCGGACGAACCGTCTTGAAACCCACGGAGAGCAGGTAGTCGGCGGGCATCAGGCACGCGCCCGGCTGCTCCCACTTCAGATCGCCGAACGCCTCGATCGCACGCACCCCGCGCCGGGTCAGATCCTTGGCCACGCCCTGGACCAGCATCCGGCCCAGACCACCCCCGGAGAACTCCGGGATGATGTGCGCGGTCATCAGCAACACCGCGTCCGCGCTCACCGGCGAGGTCGGGAAGGCCACCGAGCGCGGCACGTAGTGGGGCGGCGCGTAGAGGACGAATCCGGCGGCCACCCCGTCCACATAGACGATCTTTCCGCAGCTTCCCCACTCCAGCAGGGTCGAGGAGATCCAGGCCTCTTTCTCCAGTCCCGGGTCACCGGCCTTCATCGCCCGGTCCGCGTTGACGGGATCGAGCTCCCAGAAGACGCACCGGCGACAGCGGCGCGGCAGGTCGTCGAGATTGTCGAGGGTGACGTTTGCCAGCCGACGCGACACCTGTTGGCCCCAATCCTGGCGAGACGAGTGCAAGCCATGGCGAAAAACGCGCGAAAACGGCGTCTCCAGCTGGCATCGTAGCCCAGTGCGGGTCCTGGTTTCAGGAGGTCCTCTCCCTACACGCAGACGAACTGCGACCCCTGACGTACCCTGGTTTCTCTGGTATGAGCGCTTTGTGTGCTCCACACAACCTAGGAGGTGGACCGTGCCCCAGAACCACGATCACGGTCAGGCCATCACCCCGGCCCAAGGGTCGCGCATCGACGCCTACGTCGACCGTTACGCGGCACGGGCAACCGGGATGGTCGCCTCCGAGGTACGAGCTCTCTTCTCCGTCGCGTCGAGGCCCGAGGTGGTCTCGCTCGCCGGCGGCATGCCGTACGTCACCGCCCTCCCGCTGGACGTGGTGGGGGAGCTGGTCGCCGACCTGATCGCCAAGCGCGGCCCCGTCGCGCTCCAGTACGGCTCGGGGCAGGGCGACCCGCACCTGCGCGAGCAGATCTGTGACGTCATGCGGATGGAGGGGATCGAGGCCAACTCCGACGACGTCGTCGTGACCGTCGGCTCCCAGCAGGCCCTCGACCTCATCACCCGGATCTTCATCGACCCGGGCGACGTCGTGCTCGCCGAGGGACCCTCCTACGTCGGAGCCCTGGGCACGTTCTCCGCCTACCAGGCCAATGTCATCCACGTCGCGATGGACAACGAGGGGATCATCCCCGAGTCGCTCGCCCAGACCGTCTACGCCCTGAAGAGCGCGGGCAATCGGATCAAGTTCCTCTACACGATCCCCACCTTCCAGAACCCGGCGGGCGTGACGCTCAGCGCCGAGCGCAGGCAGCAGGTCCTGGAGATCTGCCAGCGGGCCGACGTGCTGATCGTCGAGGACAACCCGTACGGCATGCTCCGCTTCGACGGCGACCCCATCCGGACGCTGCGCGCCGACAACGCCGAGGGCGTCGTCTACCTCGGCTCCTTCTCCAAGACCCTCGCCCCCGGCTTCCGGGTCGGCTGGGCCCTCGCCCCGCACGCCATCCGCGAGAAGCTGGTGCTGGCGATGGAGTCCGCGGTCCTGTCGCACTCCTCCTTCACCCAGCTCGCCGTCGGCCAGTATCTGGCCACCCAGCCCTGGCGCGAGCAGATCAAGGCGTTCGGGGAGCTCTACCGCGAGCGCCGCGACACCATGCTCTCCTCGCTGGAGGCCCTGATGCCCGACGGCGTCACCTGGACCCGCCCCGACGGCGGGTTCTTTGTTTGGGCCACCCTTCCGCAGGGACTCGATTCCAAGGCGCTCCTGCCTCGCGCGGTCGCGGAGCGGGTCGCCTTCGTGCCGGGCACCGGTTTCTTCGCCGACGGCAGCGGCGCGCGGCACATGCGGCTCTCCTACTGCTATCCCGAGCCCGACCGCATCCGCGAGGGCGTCCGCCGCCTGGCAGGGGTGATCGGGCAGGAGCTCCGCCTCCGCGACACCTTCGGGACCGGCTCGCCCACCGAACGCGCCGGCATCGACACCCCGGGACCCGACCTCGCGTAACCCCGCCCCCGTAAGGTGCCCCGTGCCACGGGGCACCTCCGGCATGAGTTCCTCCCCCTCGGTGCCGTACGGTGACTTCCTGCGCCGGTGCGCGGTGATCGATCCCGATCCGTCGGGACAACCGTGCACGCGTGACGAGAGCGACAGGACAGGCTCGGAGCGGGCCATGACGAGAGGTATGTCGGATGAGTGACCTGGGCCATGTGCTCGTCCTGGCGGGCGGACTCTCCTACGAGCGGGAGGTCTCGCTGCGATCGGGCCGACGGGTGAGCGAGGTGCTGCGGGGAGCGGGCGTCTCCGTGGAGACCCGCGACACCGACGCGTCCCTGGTTCCCGCCGTGCTCGCGGACCCACCGGACGCGGTCTTCGTCACCCTCCACGGCGGAGCGGGCGAGGACGGCGCCATCCGCTCGGTCCTCGAACTCCTCTCCGTCCCGTACGTCGGTGCCGGCCCCGACGCCTGCCGGGTCGCCTACGACAAGCCCACCGCCAAGACCGTCGTCCGCTCCTTCGGGTTGCGCACCCCCGACTCGGTGACGCTGCCGAAGGAGACCTTCCACGACCTCGGCGCCGCCGCGGTGCTGGCCCGCATCGTGGACCGTCTCGGCCTCCCCCTGTTCGTCAAGCCGTCCCGTGGCGGCTCGGCGCTCGGCGCGTCGATCGTCCGCAGCGCGGAGGATTTCCCCGCCGCCATGGTCGGCTGCTTCGCCTACGGCGACACCGCGCTGATCGAGCGCTGCATCGAGGGGGTCGAGGTCGCCGTCTCCGTGGTCGACCTCGGGAACGGGCCCGTGGCACTGCCCCCCGTGGAGATCGTCGCCGACGAGGGCGTGTACGACTACGCGGCCCGCTACACCGCCGGGCACACCGAGTTCTTCGCCCCGGCACGCCTCACGCCCGAGGTGTCGGCCGCCTGTGCCGAGATGGCCGTGACCGCGCACACCGCCCTCGGTCTCCGGGACATCTCACGCACCGACCTGATCGTCGACGCGAACGGCCTGCCCTACTTCCTCGAAGTGAACGTCGCCCCGGGGATGACCGAGACGTCGCTCCTCCCCATGGCCGCCGAGGCCGCGGGAGAAGACCTCGGCACCCTCTGCCGAACCCTCCTGGAACAGGCCGTCATCCGCGGAGCCTGACCTTCCCGGGCTCCTTTGCGGGAGGCGGCCGGCTCTGCCTCGAAGTGGGGGACGACCGAGACGTCGCTCCTCCCCATGGCCGCCGAGGCCGCGGGGAAAGACCTCGGCGCCCTCCTGGAACAGCAGCCTTCACTCGCGAAGTTCCCTCCCGCGAGGGTCTTGCACGGGTGAGGGCCGCACGGTGAAATCAGGATTTCCTGGACGAAAGTCGAGCCGACGAGCGGGGCGAGCCCGGTGACGGACCGGGTTTGCCCATACGCTGACCGTGTGCTGACCTCCACCCCATTCCCCAAGAGATTCCCCAAAAGCTTCGCGAGCGACAACCACGCGGGCGTGCACCCTGCGGTTCTCACCGCCATCCTCAAAGCGAACACCGGAGACGCCCTCCCCTATGGGGGGGACGTCTGGACCATCGCTATGGAGGACGCCTTCCGCGCCGAGTTCGGCGCCCGCGCGACCGCATATCCCATGTTCAACGGCACCGGCGCCAACGTCGTGGGGCTCGGACTCGTACTCCGGGCGTACGACGCGGTGCTCTGCCCCACCACCGCCCACATCAACACCAACGAGTGCGGCGCCGCCGAACGCATGCTGGGCGCCAAGCTGGTCACCCTCCCCACGGACGACGGCAAGCTCTCCGTGAACGACATCCGTGGCCAGCTGTCCGTGCTCGGGAACGAGCACCACTCTCAGCCCAGGGTCGTCTCCATCTCCCAGGTGACCGAGTGCGGCACCTGTTACACCGCCGCCGAGATCGCGGAGCTCGCGGAGTTCGTCCATGAGCACGACCTCTTCCTGCACATGGACGGTGCCCGGCTCGCCAACGCGGCGGCCGAGCTCGGCTGCTCGCTCCGCTCCCTCACCACGGACGCGGGCGTGGACCTGCTCAGCTTCGGGGGTACCAAGAACGGCGCGATGGGGGCCGAGGCACTCGTGGTCCTCCGCCCGGAGCTGGACCCCGCCGCACTGTTCCTCCGCAAACAGGGGATGCAACTCGCTTCCAAGATGCGCTTCGTCTCCGCCCAACTGACCGCCCTCCTCACCGATGAGCTCTGGCGCGAGAACGCCGCCCACGCCAACGCGATGGCCCACCGCCTCGCCAACGGCATCGCCGACCTTCCGGAGGTCTCCCTGCGTTACCCCGTGCAGTCCAACGCCGTCTTCCCCGTACTCCCCGAGAAGGCCATCGCGGAACTGCAGCAGCGCTATCTCTTCCATGTCTGGGACGCGCCGGGGAACGTGGTCCGCTGGGTCACGGCCTTCGACACCGCCCCCGAGCACGTCGACACCTTCGTCGCCGACATCCGTCTCGCCGTCCAAGAAGCCGTTGGCTTCTGAAGGGCGCTTGTTTCACGTGAAACAGCCTTCTCCCAGAAGGGCCGGCTGTTTCACGTGAAACGTCGGTCGCCGTCCCGCTGGGTCGTCCACACACCACGTGTAAGACCGGCCATTGAGGACGAGAGTCCGGCTCTCGGCGATAAGCCCGCCCCTCGGAGGGATGAGAGCGGGCCCTCGCTCCTCGTCGCCTCTCCCGCCGTCGGTCCTTCTCAGCAAGGGCCCGTCGTCCCGCCTCCGAGCCCGGTCCGCACGGCCACCCTCCCTGTGTTTCACGTGAAACGATGCCGTCCCACCACGGCGGTGGCCGGTATCGCTCCGGTGGGGCCATCGCGCTGAGTCGAACGGCCGCTCTCCCGTGCCGGGAAACTGTCCCGAGAAGGCCAGGGCTATCGGGGGCCATCCAGACTCCGGGATGGTGTCGAGGTGGATTCACCGACCCGCGAGTGCACCGCGAGCCCGATTCCCGACCCTCGCTGTGGGCTCACCTTTCCGGGCTCTCTGCCGTGGGCTCGCTTCCCCCGGCTCACCTTCCTGCTCTCTCCGCCGCCGGTTCGCTATCCCAGGTCCACCTTCCGGGGCTCTCCGCCACCGGTTCGCTTCCCCTGGCTCACCTTCCCCGGCTTTCCACCGCCGGTTCGCTTTTTCAGATCTCCGGGATCGGCGAGATCACCCCTCCATCGCCTGCAACGACCCCGGAGCCATCGTGCCGATGATGCGCTCCAGATCGTCGATGGTCGCGAACTCCACCACGATGCGCCCCTTGCGGCGGCCGAAATCGACCTTCACACGGGTCTCGAAGCGGTCGGAGAGACGGTCGGCCAGATGCCGGAGGGCCGGCTCCTCGTCGGGCTTCGCCCGAGGAGCTCGCGGGGCAGGTGCCGGGGCCGCCTTGGCATCGCCCACGGCGACGATCTCCTCGACCGCGCGGACCGACAGCAGTTCGGCCGAGATCCGGTTGGCGAGATGTTCCTGGGCGGCGGGATCGTCCAGGCGGAGCAGGGCTCGGGCGTGGCCCGCGCTGATCGTTCCGGCCGCGACCTTGCGCTGCACCCCGGGTGGGAGCTTCAGCAGGCGCACCGTGTTGGTCACGTGCGAGCGGGAACGGCCGATGCGGGCGGCGAGCTGCTCGTGGGTGGCGCCGAAGTCATCAAGCAGCTGCTGGTAGGCCGCCGCCTCCTCCAGGGCGTTGAGCTGCTCGCGCTGGAGGTTCTCGATGAGCGCGTCGAGCAGGAGCTTGTCCTCCTGGGTCTCCCGTACGATCGCGGGGATCTCGGAGAGCCCGGCGAGCTTGGAAGCGCGCCAGCGGCGCTCCCCCATGATCAGCTCGTAGCGTCCCTCGCCCGTGGCGCGCACC
This sequence comes from Streptosporangium sp. NPDC006930, assembly GCF_040635605.1. Lineage (NCBI taxonomy): Bacteria > Bacillati > Actinomycetota > Actinomycetes > Streptosporangiales > Streptosporangiaceae > Streptosporangium > Streptosporangium sp. NPDC006930. The sequence continues at coordinate 54,451 of NZ_JBEYID010000013.1, forward strand.
ACGATCGGCTGGAGCAGGCCGACCTCGCCGATCGAGGTCGCCAGTTCCTTCAGGGCGTCCTCGTCGAAGATGTCGCGCGGCTGGCGTGGGTTGGGCGCGATGTCGTCGACGGGGATCTCAAGGAAGTAGGCGCCCGCGACCGGGGCGGGCCCCGGGCGCTCCGGTGTCACCGGCTCCGGGGCGACCATGGTCGCGGTCATCGACGCGGGTGCCTCCGCGACGACGGCCGGGCCCGTCGGGATGAGCGCCCCCAGCCCTCTGCCCAGCCCTCTCGGCTGCTTGCTCACTTGCCCCTCCCGAGACTCAAGGTGTCGCACTCACTGACATTCCCGTGACCACGGCCACGAGATTCCCGGCACTCATACGGCCGCACCGCGATAAGCGATCTCGCGGGCGGCGTCCATGTAGGCCATCGCACCGCTGGAGCCCGGGTCGTACGTCATGACCGACTGACCGTAACTCGGCGCCTCGGAGACGCGCACGCTTCGGGGGATGAGCGTGCTCAACACCGTCGCGCCGAAGTGGGAGCGGACCTCCTCGGCGACCTGGGAGGCGAGGCGGGTGCGTCCGTCGTACATCGTCATGAGGATGGTGGAGAGGTCGAGTGTGGGGTTCAGGTGCGCGCGGACCAGATCCACGTTCCTCAGCAACTGGCCAAGACCTTCCAACGCGTAGTACTCGCACTGGATGGGGATCAGCAGTTCGTTCGCGGCCATCAGCGCGTTGACCGTGAGCAGGCCGAGCGAGGGCGGGCAGTCAATGAGGATGTAGTCGAACTCGACGGCGTCGTACGCGGTCAGCGCGCGCTGCAGGCGGGCCTCACGGGCGACCATGGAGACCAGTTCGATCTCGGCTCCGGCGAGGTCGATCGTGGCGGGGGCACAGTAGAGGCCCGGCATGTCCGGAACCGCCTTCACGACCTCCGCGAGCGGCAGATCCTCCACGAGCACCTTGTACATATCCGGTACGTCACCACGGTGCTCGACCGCGAGGGCCGTCGAGGCGTTGCCCTGGGGGTCGAGGTCGACCACGAGCACCCGCTGGCCGTGCATGGACAGCGCCGCCGCCAGATTGACCGACGTGGTGGTCTTGCCGACGCCGCCCTTCTGGTTCGCGACGGTGAAAATTCGGGTTTTGGCAGGGCGCGGCCAGTCCCCATCTCGGACCCCGGTGGAGCCTCCGGGAGCGGTGGCGGTCTTCTGGGCCGATGTTTCACGTGAAACCACTGAGCTGAGTGCCTCTCGTACCAGCGGCGAGTCGCCGGGATTAAGGGGGGTCTGGGTCACGGTCGTCTTCCTTTCAACCGGCCTGACTACGGCACCGGGAGCCGGTGCCGGCCAGCCCAGACCGGAAAGCCGTCCATGGGGCAAAACGGCAGGAACCTCGGGCCAGCCGAGACCGCTCCTCGCGCTGGCGATCGCACTCGAATGGTCTTCCACTGGCCTCGTACTCGCTTTGCTCGGTTTATCTGGGGGCCTCGCGCTTACCTGCCGCGCGAGGCACGATCCTTCCGGCGAGAGGTCTTCCGCGCTCCCTCGGGAGCTCGACCGGCGACCACTCGGATGAGAGTTGCGGGCGGCTCGACCTTACCGCGCCCGACCGATGCGAGCTCGGCGGTTTGCACCCCACTCGACCGTAATTGCGCCTCTGCGTCCGCCAACTCCTCAGCGGCACGCTCACCCTTCATGGCCAGTAGCTCACCGCCCTCGCGCAGGAGGGGCAGCGACCATTTCAGCAGACGGTCGAGCGGCGCCACCGCGCGGGCGGAGGCGACGTCGAACTCCCGCCTGCCCGCGAACTCCTCGGCCCGGCCGCGCAACACCTCGACGTTGCCGAGTTTCAGCGACTCCACGCACTCCTCCAGGAAGACCGTCCGGCGAAGGAGCGGCTCCAGGAGGGTGACGGTGATGTCGGGTCGCACGATCGCGAGGACCAGGCCCGGCAGACCGGCGCCGGAACCGATGTCGACCAGTCGTACGTCGGCGGGCACGACCTCGGCGATCACCGCACAGTTGAGCAGGTGGCGGTCCCAGATGCGCGGTACCTCCCGCGGGCCGAGCAGCCCGCGCACCACCCCGGGACCGGCCAACAGCTCCGCGAAGGCCTCCGCTCTCGCCCAGGCGTCGCCGATGAACACCTCGCGCGCGACCTCGGGCGGTTCGGGGATCTGGTCACTCACTCGACGCTCACTCTTCCCTCGGAAAAATCGGGCTCAGGCCGGTCTCAAGGCTAATGGCCCGCCTCGGCATCGGGTGACGTCGCCACCGTGGGTTGGGGCGTGGGGTTACGAGAACGGGTGACATCGCCACCGCGGGTTGGGGTGTGACGTCACGAGAACAGGTGATGGCACCGCGATGGATCGGGATCCGGCGTCACGAGAACGAGTGACAGCACCACCGTAGGTCAGGGTGTGGAGTCACGAGAAAGGCCGCTGCCCCCCGGGAACCGGGGGGCAGCGGCCTTTTGTCAGCGCGTACCTTCGCGCCAAGGAGGGCTAGGCGGGAAGGACCACCACGAAACGACGGGGCTCCTCGCCCTCGGACTCGCTCCGCAGGCCCGCCGCGGCGACGGCGTCATGCACGATCTTCCGCTCGAACGGGGTCATCGGCTGCAGCGACTTGGGCTCGCCGTTCCGCTTGACGTCCGCTGCGATCTTGGTGCCGAGCTCGCTCAGCTCGCTCCTGCGGCGGTCGCGGTAGCCGCCGATGTCGAGCATCAGGCGTGAGCGCTCACCCGTCTGGCGGTGGACCGCGAGGCGGGTCAGCTCCTGGATGGCCTCCAGCACCTCACCGTTGGGGCCGACCAGGTCGCCGCCCTTGATATCGACGACCGACACCACGGCGCGATCGCCTTCGACATCCATGTCGATATCACCGTCGATGTCGGCGATGTCGAGCAGACCCTCGACGTAGTCCGCCGCGATCTCGCCTTCCTGCTCCAGGGCGGCGAGATCGGGAACCGCCTTCGCGGGCTCCTTCTCGGCCTCGGCCTCGGTCACGTCCGGCCACTCCTTCGTGCTGTCGGGATGAGACGTCAGGACTTCTTGCTGCCGCTCCGCTTACTGCGGGGCTGGCGGGTGGGCTGCTGCCGGATCACCTTGGGCTCCGGTACCGCAGGCGCCTCGGGCTCGGGAGCGGTCTTCTTGACCTTGCTCAGCAGGCTCGGCTTGGGCTCGGGAGTGGTGACGTTGCCCTTGGCATCGACCACCGGGGAGGGGTTGCGGCTGTAGAACCAGTGCTGCTGGCCGAGGGTCCAGACGTTGGTGGTGACCCAGTAGAGGATCAGGCCGAGGGGGAAGTTCAGCGAGAAGATCGCGAACAGCGGCGAGACGTACATCAGGATCTTCTGCTGCTGCGCCATCGGGTTGTCCGGCATCTGGGCGATCGAGCGGGTCACGCTCTGCCGGACGGTGAGGAAGGTCGTCAGCGAGCTGACCGCCACGAAGATCGCGAGCACGACCTTGGTGATGATCGGGTCGGCGTCCAGTTGGACGATGTCGGCCGAGCTCGTGAAGAACGTCGCGGGGATGGGGGCGCCGAAGATGTGCGCGGCCCGGGCGCTGTCGACGAGGGTCTGCGTCATGCCGAACTTGGCGTGCCCGCCAGCCATGGCCTGCAGCACGGTGAACATCGAGATGAAGATCGGGAACTGCGCCAGGATCGGCAGGCAGCCACCCAGCGGGTTGGCTCCCTGCCCCTGGTACAGCGCCATGACCTCCTGGTTCATGCGCTGCTTGTCGTTCTTGTACCGCTTGCGGATCTCCTGGACCTTGGGCGCCAGCTCCTGCATCTTCTTCGAGGAGCGCATCTGCTTCAGGAAGAGCGGGAAGATCAACAGTCGCATCAGCACGGTGAGCGTGATGATGGTCAGCGCCCAGTTGAGCCCGCTGTTCCTCGGAATGAAGGTGCTGTAGCCCTCGTGAATCCAGGTGATTACTTGGGCGACGGCTGTGTACAGCCAGTTCAGCCAGGACAGCTCCACCGAGCTAGCTCCCTTGCGTTTCGTCGGACCGGCCCGGGCGCGGGGGCACCGGGTCAAGGCCTCCGGGATGGAATGGGTGGCAACGCCCGATTCTCCGGATCGTCAACCATGTGCCGCGCAGCGCGCCGTGAACGGCCACGGCTTCGAGGCCGTAGGCACTGCACGAGGGGTGGAAGCGGCAACGGGGACCCAGCAGAGGGCTCACGAAGGCCCGGTAGAACCGGATCGGAGCCATCAGGATCCTGGCAGCCGGAGAAATTCCAGCGGTCTGCTGCGCCGTCATCATCGCCCATCCATGCGAGCCCCTGAGGGCTCCAGCCGCCTGAGTAAACGATCCAGCGCGACATCGAGTTCGGCGGCGATGCGCTCGCTTCGCGCGGACGCGGCCGGTGGATTGGCGCGTACCACCAGCAGGCTACCTCTCGGAAGCCGGTCGAGACGGTCTCGCATGAGGTGTCTCAACTGACGTTTGACGCGATTCCTGATGACCGCGCCTCCCACGGCACGGCTCACCACGAATCCCACCAGGGGGGGAGCATCCCTGTCAGAGCGCATGCCGAGGTGCGCGACCAGGGTGGGGCGGCCTACTCGGCTTCCCCTTCTGATCGCGCCGGCGAACTCGTCGCCCCGGCGCATGCGGGACCCTGACGGCAGCACGAGAGATCTTGGTGACCCTGGGCAGGTACGCCTGTCGCCCACCGGCAGCGATGCCGGTGGGCGACAGACGCTACTGCCTTGGCCCGGCGAACGGGCGCAACGGATGCGTCAGGCGGAGATCTCGGCGCGGCCCTTGCGACGGCGAGCGGCAAGGATGGCGCGGCCGGCGCGGGTACGCATGCGGAGCCGGAAGCCGTGGGTCTTCGCACGACGGCGGTTGTTCGGCTGGAAAGTACGCTTGCTCACGAGTGGGCTCCAGGCTCAAGACGCATCCCCAGCACATGGGGACGCTCGACAATGGCTGACCTGCCGGATGCGGGGCATGCGAAATAGCCGCCGCGTGACAAGCCGACCGTCGTACGTTACGGGTCAGGCGTGTCCCAGGTCAAACCAGAGGCTGTTTCCGAAGCACGCCAACACAGGTTATCCACGTTTCCACAGGCACGTTATCCACCGGCGCCTCGCCGTCCACAGGATGTGCGCTCCGTCCCCCCCGTACGCCACTAGGCTGTGGACAACGTCTTGTACACAGCTGTGGACAGGGCTACTGTCGGCCCTTCCAGACCCTCTCTCCGCTGCGAGGACGCGTCGGACCGCAGGTAACGGGCTGTGCACAGCCTGTGGATTCGATGTGGATTTCGTACGGCGCCCACGAAGGGGCCACGGGACTCCCGGCATGTGGACAACGACGAGATCCGGTGCGCCCGGCGGCCACCGTTGTGGATAAACAGATCGCGGTAGGCCAGCGGGGCCGCGTCGGGAGGAGGGGAGCCGGACCATGGACGAAACGGACCTCAGCGCTGTCTGGGCGAGGGCTCTTGAGAACTCCCTGAACGAGAACGTCCCGTCCCAGCAGCGGGTCTGGCTCAACATGACCCGGCCCTTCGGCCTCATGAACGACACCGTGGTCCTCGCCGCCCCCACGGATTTCGCCAGAGATGTCCTGGAAAACAAGCTTCGTCCGCTCATCAGCCAGGCGCTCTCCCAGGAGTTCGGCCGCCCGATGCGGGTGGCGGTCATGGTCGACCCCAGCGCGGCGGGCCCAGAGCCCGGGCTTCCCCCCCGCCAGGACACTTATCCCCAGGCCCAGCCGCAGGGTTATACACAGCTTGGCGGGGCTCAGCAAGGTTATGCACAACCCCCTCAGGGCCAGCACCACGGGGGTTCCGGGCCGCAGCACCCCTACCCGGGGGGCAACCAGGCCCCGCAGTCGTCCACCGACTATCCACAGGCACAGTCGTTCTCCTATCCGTACCAGCAGCAGGGCGAGGAGTCGCCCCAGCCGTATCTCCCCGCGGAGCCCTCGCAGAGCTCCTCGCAGGGGGAGCAGAGCCCCGGATACGGCCGTGGTTACAACCCCCAGCCGTCCCCGCCCCGGCCCGAGCCCGACTCCTTCGACCGCGGCGCGCCACCCGTGCCCGGCGCGGGTGGCGCCGGAGGGGTTCAGAACAGATGGGACGGGCGCGGGAGCAGGACGCAGGGCGAGCCGGCCCGGCTGAACCCGAAGTACACCTTCGAGACCTTCGTGATCGGTTCCAGCAACCGGTTCGCGCACGCGGCGGCGGTCGCGGTGGCCGAGGCGCCGGCCAAGGCGTACAACCCGCTGTTCATCTACGGTGACTCGGGCCTGGGCAAGACCCACCTGCTGCACGCGATCGGCCACTACGCCCAGAGCCTCTACGACGGCGCGCGGGTGAGATACGTGAGCTCGGAGGAGTTCACCAACGACTTCATCAACTCCATCCGCGACCACAAGGCCGACAACTTCCGTGGCCGCTACCGGGCCGTGGACATCCTGCTGGTGGACGACATCCAGTTCCTGGAGGGCAAGGAGCAGACGCAGGAGGAGTTCTTCCACACCTTCAACACGCTGCACAACTCCAACAAGCAGATCGTCATCTCCAGCGACCGGGCGCCGAAACAGCTGGTCACGCTGGAAGACCGGCTGCGCAACCGGTTCGAGTGGGGTCTGATCACCGACGTCCAGCCGCCCGAGCTGGAGACCCGGATCGCGATCCTGCGCAAGAAGGCGATCCAGGAGGGCCTGGCCGCGCCGCCCGAGGTGCTGGAGTACATCGCGAGCCGCATCTCCACCAACATCCGCGAGCTGGAGGGCGCCCTGATAAGGGTGACCGCGTTCGCGAGCCTGAACCGGCAGTCGGTCGACCTGCAGCTCACCGAGGTCGTGCTCAAGGACCTGATCACCGAGGACGCCGGCTCCGAGATAACGGTCGCCACGATCATGGCCTCCACCGCCGCCTACTTCGGCCTGTCGATCGACGACCTGTGCGGCGGGTCGCGCTCGCGCGTCCTGGTCACCGCCCGCCAGATCGCCATGTATCTGTGCAGGGAGCTCACCGACATGTCGCTGCCGAAGATCGGCCAGCAGTTCGGCGGCCGCGACCACACCACGGTCATGCACGCCGACCGGAAGATCCGCTCCCTGATGGCCGAGCGACGCTCGATCTACAACCAGGTCAACGAGCTGACGACCCGCATCAAGCAGCAGTCCCGCAATGGATGATGAGGTTTTTCACCCCGTGATGCACAGGCTGTGGAAAACCTTGTGGATCAACGGTTCGCGAGGGCTCCGGGAGCTCGGAGGCGTCGAACCATGATCATCTGGAAACCCACTGGTCCGAACGCTGTTCGGCGTCTGTGGACAACTCTGGGGAGAACCTGGGGACAACCTGGGGACAACTCGTGGATAACCTGGGGACGCCCTGTGGGGAGAGTTTTCCACAAGGACAAAACGACCTCCTACCCCGTGGATAACCTGGGGAAACCTCGTGGAAAACTTGGGGACAGAGGGCACCGAATCTGGGGACGGCCTGTGTGTACTCCGGAGTTCTCCCCAGCCCCAAGAGTTGTCCACAGTGGTCGCCCACAGCCCCGGTGGATGAAAAAACAGCACTTGACCTGCGGAAACAACGGCTTTCCACAGTATCCACAGCCCCTAATACGAAGGCCACTTGTATCTCTAACTAGGAAACCCAAGAGCCATAAGAGGGGTTCCGAGGGAGCGCGGGTGCGCGAGAGTGAACACTTCAACCCCAGGCACCGAGCGGATGGCGCTCGACACACAGGAGGCGGATCCACGTGATGTTCCGGGTCGACCGAGACGTGCTCGCTGAGGCGGTCGCATGGACGGCGCGCAGCCTGCCCGCGCGTCCCTCCGTGCCGGTGCTGGCCGGCATGCGTCTTGAGGTCACGGAGGACGGGCAGCTCAAGCTCTCGGGCTTCGACTACGAGGTCTCCGCGGAGGTGACCCTCGAACTGCAGACGGGCGAGGCGGGCGTGGTGCTCGTCTCGGGCAGGCTTCTGGCCGAGATCACCAGGGCGCTTCCCGCACAGCCTGTGGATTTCGTGGTGGAGGGCGCCAAGGCCGTCGTCACCTGCGGCAGCGCCCGATTCACCCTGCTCACCATGCCGGTGGAGGACTACCCCTCCCTGCCCACCATGCCCCCCGCCGCAGGACGGATCGGCAGCGACGTGTTCGCCTCGGCCGTCGGCCAGGTCGCCGTGGCCGCGGGCAAGGACGACACCCTGCCGATGCTCACCGGCGTGCGCGTGGAGATCGAGGGTGACACGGTCACGCTCGCGGCGACCGACCGCTACCGCCTCGCCGTACGCGAGCTGAAGTGGCAGCCGGGCCAGCCCGACTTCTCGGCCATCGCGATGATCCCCGGCAGGACCCTCGCCGACACGGCCAAGGCTCTGGGCGGCACCGGAGCCGAGGTCGAGATCGCGCTGAGCTCCGCGGGCGGCACCGGCGAGGGCATGATCGGCTTCTCCAGCGCGGGGCGCCGCACCACCACACGGCTGCTCGACCCCGAGTTCCCCAAGTACCGCTCGCTGCTGCCGACGGAGTTCTCCGCCCGTGCCGAGCTGCCGACGGCCGCCTTCGTCGAGGCCGTCAAGCGCGTGGCCCTGGTCGCCGAGCGCAACACGCCCGTACGGCTGGCCTTCCGCGGCGACGAGGTCGTCCTGGAGGCGGGCAGCGGGGACGAGGCACAGGCGGTCGAGGTGCTCCCCGTCGACTTCGAGGGCGACGACATCAACATCGCCTTCAACCACCAGTTCCTGCTCGAGGGGCTCGGCGCGATCGACTCCGACGTGGCCCGCCTGCAGATGACCACGTCCACCAAGCCCGCCATCCTCACCGGGGGCAAACCCACGGACGACGGGAGTGCTCCCGACTACCGCTATCTGATCATGCCCATCCGCCTGTCCAGTTGATGCCCGTCCACCCGATGGGCGGCCCGCGACGGCCCGGCGCGAAGGATCCCTCCACAGGTCCTGGGGCGGGCCGGGAAAAGGATCTCGCGGCGGCACCGGAGACCGGCGGGAAAGGCGACTCCGGGGTGGACACGGCGACGGGTGGGGACTCGGGAACGTCCGGCGGGGCCGGAGGGGGAGCGACGTGGCTCAAGGCGTGCCTGAACGGCGCCAGGAGGCCCGGCGAGCACCCGGCCCTCCCCCTGAGCCCTCTGGAGCTCGCTGAGGCGGCCCGTGAGGCTCGTGGGGCGGGTGCGGACGCCGTTCACATGCATCCGCGCGACGAGGCGGGCAGCGAGTCGCTCAGCGCCGCGCACATCGGGGCGGCCGTGCGCGCCGTACGCGAGGCGTGCCCCGGCCTCCCCGTCGGGGTGAGCACAGGGCTGTGGATAACCGGCTGGGATGTGGACGCGCGGCGCGAGGCCGTGCGCGGCTGGGCCGGGCTCGCCCCGGGCGAGCTGCCGGACTTCGCGTCGGCGAACCTCTCCGAGCCCGGATTCGAGGCCCTGTGGCAGGACCTGCGGCGGCTCGGTGTGGACGTGGAGGCGGGGGTCTGGTCGGTGGAGGACGCCGACGCCCTCGCCGCGACCGGCCTGGAGTGCGCGCGGGTGCTCGTCGAGATCATCGGCGGTCCCGCGGACACGGCCCTCCCGCGGGCGCGTGCCATCCTGGATCGCCTCGCCGAACTCGGCGTCCCCGGCCCGAGACTGCTCCACGGGGAGGGGGACCCGACCTGGATTCTCCTGGACGAGGCGGGGCAGGCTGGACTCGCCACGCGCATCGGCCTGGAGGACGTTCTCCACAGCCCTGTGGGCGGCCCTGTCGGCGGGAACGCCGAGCTGGTAAGACTTGCGCGGGCACGCTTGGCGTAGGTGAACGACGAAACCCTGAAGGGGGCGCTCGTATGCAGATCGGCATGGTCGGGCTGGGCAAGATGGGCGGCAACATGGCTGAGCGCCTGCGCCGAGGAGGTCACGACGTCGTCGGATACGACCGTGATCCCGCGGTCAGTGACGTCGCCGACCTGGAAGAGCTCGTGGAGCGGCTCCAGGCGCCGCGCACCGTGTGGGTCATGGTGCCCTCCGGTGAGCCGACCAGGGCGACGGTCAGGGCACTCGGCGACCTGCTGTCACCCGGCGACACCCTTGTCGACGGCGGCAACTCGCACTACGTCGACGACCAGAAGCACGGCGCCGAGCTCTCGGCCAAGGGCATCGGTTTCGTCGACTGCGGCGTGAGCGGCGGCGTCTGGGGATTGCAGAACGGCTACGCGCTCATGGTCGGCGGCGACAAGGCCGAGGTGGAGCGGGTCATGCCGATCTTCGAGACCCTCAAGCCCGAGGGCGACGACGGTTTCGTCCACGCCGGCACGGTCGGCGCCGGCCACTTCGCCAAGATGGTCCACAACGGCATCGAGTACGGCATGATGCAGGCGTTCGCCGAGGGCTGGGAGCTGCTTCAGGCCTCCGACATCGTGACCGACGCGGCCGGCTCCTTCAAGAGCTGGCGGCAGGGCACGGTCATCCGCTCCTGGCTGCTCGACCTGATGGTCCGCGCGCTGGAGGAGGACCCGACCCTGGCGGAGCTGGAGGGCTACGCGCAGGACTCGGGCGAGGGCCGCTGGGCGGTGCAGGCCGCCGTGGAGCTGGCGGTCCCGCTGCCGGTCATCACCGCCGCCCTGTACGCCAGGTTCGCCTCCCGCCAGGAGGACTCGCCGGCGATGAAGGTCGTCGCGGCCCTGCGCAACCAGTTCGGCGGCCACGCGGTCACCTCCAAGGCGGGCGCGACGGAGAAGGGCGCCGACTCCCCCGGCGCCGACGTCACGCCCCCGGCCGAGGCGGCCGGATAGCCCGGTCGGCGCAGCATCGCCCCCCGACTCAGCGCGGCTCGCGCCACGACCTTTTCCACAGGGCGCGAGCCGTACGGGCACGGGAGGCCGCGGTGACGGGCGAGGCCGACTAATCTTCCTGGGGTGCATGTCGCCCATCTCTCCCTCACCGACTTCCGGTCCTACGAGAACGTCGACCTCGGCATGGAGCCGGGGGTCACGGCCTTCGTCGGACCCAACGGCATGGGGAAGACCAACCTCGTTGAGGCGCTGGGTTACGTGGCGACGCAGGCCAGCCACCGGGTCGCCAACGACGGACCGCTGGTCAGGCAGGGCGCGGCGCGGGCGGTCGTCCGCTCGTCGGTGGTGCGCGACGACCGGCGCGCGCTGATCGAGCTGGAGATCAACCCGGGCAGGGCGAACCGGGCCAGGCTGAACCGTTCCCCGGTCCCCCGTCCCCGCGAGGTCGTCGGCCTGTTGCGCACGGTCCTGTTCGCCCCCGAGGACCTCGCCATGGTCAAGGGCGATCCTTCCGAGCGGCGCCGGTTCCTCGACGATCTCCTGGTGGCCAGGACGCCCAGGTTCGCGGGGGTGCGCGCCGACTACGACCGGGTGCTCAAGCAGCGCGGTGCCCTGCTGCGCACCGCCGCGCAGGCCAGGAGGGGCCGGGGCAGGAGCACGCGGCGGGCGGAGAGCGACGCGGCGTTCGCCGAGGCGGGGGCGGGAGACCCGCTGAGCACCCTGGAGGTCTGGGACGCACACCTGGCCACGCACGGCGCCGAGCTGCTCGCGGCCAGGCTGGAGCTGGTCGAGACGCTGCGCCCGCTCGTCGCCGCCTCGTACGCCTCCCTCGCGCCGGACTCCGCGGCCGCGGCGCTGGAATACCGGGGCACCCTGTCCGCGGACGCCGGGACCGATCGCACCGAGCTGGCCAAACGGCTGCGCGCCGGCCTGCTGGAGGTCCGAGCCTCGGAGCTGGAACGCGGTGTCACCCTCGTCGGCCCGCACCGCGACGACCTGTTCCTCGGTCTGGGGGAGCTGCCCGCGCGCGGCTACGCCAGCCACGGCGAGTCGTGGTCGTTCGCGCTGGCGCTCAGGCTGGCCGCCTACGACCTGCTCAGGGCCGACGGCGGCGATCCGGTCCTCATCCTCGACGACGTCTTCGCCGAGCTGGACAGCAGGCGCAGGCGCCGTCTGGCCGAGATGGTCGCACCCGCCGAGCAGGTCCTGATCACCGCCGCGGTGTCCGACGACGTGCCCGCCGAGCTGGCGGGGGGCCGTTTCGACGTGACCGAGGGGGGCGTGGCCCGTGTCCGATGACGCGGGAGAGCGCGCGAGCGGCCCGGTGCCCGTGCCTCGGACCCCGGAGCCGAGGAGGCGCGCGGCGGCGCGGGAGGGCCGGGAGCGGGGAGGCGAGGGCCGGGCGGCCGGGCCCGTTTCGGGTTCGCGAGGCCCGGCGGACCCGGCCGGTAAGGGCTCGGCGGACTCGGCCGGCACGGGTGTGGACGGGGTGGCCGCCGGTTCCGCGAGGAACGCGGCGGCCAAGGGGGCCGCACTGGCGAGGGAGAAGCTGGCCCAGGCCAAGTCGGACGCCGCCAGACGGGGGCAGCTGCCCCGCCGCGAGCCGCGGCGCAGGGCGTCGGGGGCGCGCAGGGACGCCGGTGACCCCCAGCTCCTCGGCAGGGCGATCGCGGACCTGCTGTCCGACCGAGGCTGGGAGCAGCCCGCCGCGATCGGCGGCGTCTTCGGCCGCTGGCACGAGATCGTCGGCGCCGACATGGCGGCCCACACCAAGCCGGAGACCTTCGCCGACGGCGAGGTCGTGGTGGTCGCCGACTCCACAGCCTGGGCCACCCAGGTCCGTCTCCTGGCGAGGACGCTCGTCAGGAGGTTGAATGAGGAGCTCGGGGACGGAACGGTGCAAAAGGTAAAGGTTCGCGGCCCTCAGAACGGTCCCCGGTCCAGTGGCGGTCTGCGTGTCACCGGGAGCCGCGGTCCGGGCGACACGTACGGCTGACACGGGCCTGAAAAACGGATCAGCGGCTCCTCTGACGCGACGAACCCCCTCCGCGTAGGGGGATGTCCAAGACGATGATCGTCGCGCGACAGGCCATTCCAGAGGCTGTCAATGCCACATGATGTGTTCTGAGCCGCTAGAATGAAATCGAATTCCGGACACGTCCGTTTGCGTGCCACCCCCCGGCGAGCATGTCGGCTCCCCTGGGTGAGCGCATCGGGGCATTCACGACGGTGACGGGCACGGCGGGGCTACATCTTGTCTCCCTGCCGCGTGTCCGCGGCAGGAGGATTTCGCACTTGTCCTACGACGCTAGCTCAATCACCGTTCTCGAAGGGCTTGAGGCGGTCCGTAAGCGCCCCGGTATGTATATCGGCTCGACCGGCGAGCGCGGTCTGCACCACCTCGTCTACGAGGTCGTCGACAACTCCGTCGACGAGGCCCTGGCCGGGCACGCCGACCGGATCGAGGTCACCCTGCTCGCCGACAACGGCGTGCGGGTCGTCGACAACGGCCGTGGCATCCCCGTCGGCATCGTCCCCGGTGAGAACCGTCCCGCGGTCGAGGTCGTCCTCACCGTGCTGCACGCGGGAGGCAAGTTCGACGACAAGTCGTACGCGGTCTCCGGCGGACTGCACGGCGTGGGTGTCTCCGTCGTCAACGCCCTGTCCAGCAGGCTCGATGTGGAGATCCGCACCGACGGGCACTACTGGCGGCAGAGTTATGTCGAGAGCAGGCCCACCGCGCCCCTGGCGAAGGGGGAGAAGACCGACGCGACCGGCACCTCGATCACCTTCTGGGCCGACGAGAGCATCTTCGAGACCACGACCTGGCACTTCGAGACCCTCGCGCGCCGCTTCCAGGAGATGGCCTTCCTCAACAAGGGCCTGACGATCTCGATCAGGGACGAGCGCTCCGAGTTCGTCGACGGAGAGGAGGGGGAGCTCCGGGAGGTCACCTACCACTACGAGGGCGGCCTGTCCGACTTCGTCAAGCACCTCAACTCCAAGAAGGAGCCGGCCCACCTCTCGGTGATCGACTTCGAGGCGCAGGGCGAGGGCATCGCCGTCGAGATCGCGATGCAGTGGAACAACTCCTACAGCGAGTCCGTCTACACCTTCGCCAACACGATCAACACCGCCGAGGGCGGCACCCACGAGGAGGGCTTCCGCGCCGCGCTGACGTCCATCGTCAACCGCTACGCGCGCGAGCAGAAGTTCCTCAAGGAGGGCAAGGACGACAACCTCGCGGGAGAGGACATCCGCGAGGGGCTCACCGCGATCATCTCGGTGAAGCTGACAGACCCCCAGTTCGAGGGCCAGACCAAGACGAAGCTGGGCAACACCGAGGCGAAGTCGTTCGTCCAGAAGGCCTGTAACGACCACCTGCGCGACTGGTTCGAGCGCAACCCCGGCGAGGCCAAGGACATCATCACGAAGTCCCTGCAGGCCTCCCGCGCCCGCCTCGCGGCCCGCCAGGCCCGCGACCTGACCCGGCGCAAGTCGCTGCTGGAGTCGGGCTCGGGGCTGCCGGGCAAGCTGGCCGACTGTCAGTGGAGCGACCCGGAGAAGTGCGAGCTGTACATCGTCGAGGGTGACTCGGCGGGCGGCTCGGCCAAGGGCGGCCGCGACTCCAAGTTCCAGGCGATCCTCCCGATCCGCGGCAAGATCCTCAACGTCGAGAAGGCCCGGATCGACAAGGTCCTGCAGAACAACGAGGTCCAGGCGCTGATCACCGCCATGGGCACGGGCGTGCACGACGAGTTCGACATCACCAAGCTCCGCTACCACAAGCTCATCCTGATGGCGGACGCCGACGTCGACGGCCAGCACATCACGACGCTGCTGCTCACCCTGCTGTTCCGCTTCATGCGGCCCCTGATCGAGGCCGGGCACGTCTACCTCTCCCAGCCGCCCCTCTACAAGATCAAGTGGGACCGGAAGGGCGAGGACGCCTCCTACGCCTACTCCGACCGCGAGCGTGACGCGGTCATCCAGGCCGGTATCGACGCGGGCAAGCCCGACCCCCGGCCGCGCGACAACGTGCAGCGCTTCAAGGGACTGGGCGAGATGAACGCGGGCCAGCTCTGGGAGACGACCATGAACCCCGACACCCGCCTTCTCCTCCAGGTCACCCTCGACGACGCGGCCCAGGCCGACGAGCTGTTCAGCGTGCTCATGGGTGAGGACGTCGAAGCCCGCCGTTCCTTCATCATTAGGAACGCCCGGGATGTCCGTTTCCTCGACGTGTAGCGGTAGCCGTACCAGAAAAGGATCTTGACCTGTGACGGAAGTCAACACTCCGCCCGGCCCTCCGACCGACCGCGTCGAGCCGGTCGACATCCAGTCCGAGATGCAGCGCAGCTACATGGACTACGCGATGTCGGTCATCGTCTCGCGCGCGCTGCCGGACGTCCGCGACGGCCTCAAGCCGGTGCACCGCCGCGTGCTGTACGCCATGTACGACGGCGGCTACCGGCCCGACCGCGGTTACTTCAAGTGCTCCCGCGTCGTCGGTGACGTCATGGGCTCCTACCACCCGCACGGCGACACGTCGATCTACGCGACCGTGGTGCGGATGGCGCAGCCCTGGTCGCTGCGCTACACGCTGGTCGACGGGCAGGGCAACTTCGGCTCCCCGGGCAACGACCCGCCGGCGGCGATGCGCTACACCGAGTGCAAGCTCGCGCCCATCGCGATGGAGATGCTGCGCGACATCGACAAGGACACCGTCGACGTCGTCCCCAACTACGACGGGCGCTCCCAGGAGCCCCTCGTCCTGCCTTCGCGCTTCCCCAACCTGCTGGTCAACGGGGCGGCGGGCATCGCGGTCGGTATGGCCACCAACATCCCGCCGCACAACCTGCGGGAGGTGGCGAGCGGCGTCGTCTGGTGCCTGCAGAATCCCGACGCCGACGACGAGGAGCTCCTCGAAGCGCTGATCGCCCGCGTCAAGGGGCCCGACTTCCCCACCGGCGCGCTGATCGTGGGCCGGCGCGGCATCGACGACGCGTACCGCACCGGCCGCGGCTCGATCACCATGCGGGCGATCGTCGAGGTCGAGGAGGACGCCAAGGGCCGCCAGTGCCTCGTCGTCACCGAGCTTCCGTACCAGGTCAACCCGGACAACCTCGCGCTGACCATCGCCGAGGCGGTGAAGGACGGCAGGATCAGCGGCATCGCCGACGTCCGCGACGAGAGCTCCTCGCGGGTGGGCCAGCGTCTGGTGATCGTGCTCAAGCGCGACGCGGTCGCCAAGGTCGTGCTGAACAACCTCTTCAAGCACACCCAGCTGCAGACCACCTTCGGCGCCAACATGCTGGCCCTGGTCGACGGCGTGCCGCGCACGCTCAGGCTCGACCAGTTCGTCCGCCACTACGTGGCGCACCAGATCGACGTCGTGGTCCGCAGGACCCGATACCTCCTGCGCAAGGCCGAGGAGCGGGCGCACATCCTGCGCGGGCTGCTCAAGGCCCTGGAGCGGATGGACGAGGTCATCGCCCTGATCCGCCGGTCGCCCTCGGCGTCCGCGGCGCAGGGTGGCCTGATGACGCTGCTGGAGATCGACGAGATCCAGGCGCAGGCGATCCTCGACATGCAGCTGCGCAAGCTGGCCGCCCTGGAACGCCAGCAGATCACCGACGAGTACGACGCGCTGATGGCGCAGATCACCGAGTATCAGGCGATCCTCGCCTCGCCCGAGCGGCAGCGCTCGATCGTCCAGGAGGAGCTCACGGAGCTCACCGGCCGGTACGGCGACGACCGTAAGACCGAGATCATCGCCTACGAGGGCGACATGTCGATCGAGGACCTCCTGGCCGAGGAGGACATGGTCGTCACGATCACCCGCGGTGGCTACGCCAAGCGAACCAACACAGACCTTTACCGGGCGCAGAAGCGCGGCGGCAAGGGTGTGCGGGGCGCGCAGCTGCGCCAGGACGACATCGTCGACCACTTCTTCGTCACCACGACGCACCACTGGCTGCTGTTCTTCACCAACAAGGGTCGCGTCTACCGGGTCAAGGCGTACGAGCTGCCCGACTCCGGCCGCGACGCGCGTGGGCAGCACCTGGCGAACCTGCTGGCCATGCAGCCGGACGAGGTCGTGATGGAGGTCCTCGACCTGCGCGACTACGAGGTCGCCCCGTACCTCGTGCTCGCCACCCGCAGCGGCCTGGTGAAGAAGACGCGCCTTTCCGAGTACGACTCGCCGCGCACGGGTGGTCTCATTGCGATCAATTTGCGCGAAGATGATGAAGTGATCGCTGCCAGACTGGTGTCGGAGGACGACGATCTCCTCCTCGTCTCGCGCGGCGCCCAGTCCATCCGCTTCACGGCCTCCGACGAGGCCATGCGCCCGATGGGCAGGGCGACCAGCGGCGTGATCGGCATGCGATTCCTCGACGGGGACGAGCTCCTCGCGATGAACCGGATCGCCGACGGCGACAACGTTCTCGTCGCGACCGAGGGCGGATACGCCAAGCGCACCCCCGTGGATCAGTACCCTCTTCAGGGAAGGGGTGGAAAGGGAGTCCTGACCGCCAAGATCGTAAGTGCCCGTGGCAAGCTGGTTGGCGCGGTCATGGTCAGACCCGAGGACGAGGTTTTCGCCATTACGTCCGCCGGAGGGGTTATCCGGACGAGTGCCGGGGAGATCAAGCAGTCTGGCCGCCAGACGATGGGGGTTCGGCTGATGAATCTGGCGGAGGGGGACAGCGTCGTGGCGCTGGCCCGCAATGCGGAGGCGCTGGAGACCGGGGAGAACCCGGTGACCGGGGAAAGCGCCGAGGCGCAGGTGGAGACCGGTGAGAACGGGGAAGGGGAGAATCCGTGAATGCTCAGGGCAAGCCGGGATCGCGCCCCGCCTCCTCGTCGACACGCGATCAGGCGACGGAGAAGATGGACAAGATCGCTGGAACGAAGGACGCCGAGGCGGCCTCGTCACCGGTTAACGGTAGCGTGCCCGCGCCGGAAACCGATGGATCGGTATCCGACAATCGCAAGGGCAGGCCGAAAGTGACGACGACAGAGGACGGCAAGCAGGCCGACACCACGGTGCGGATCCGTCCAAGCGGATCTCCACCACCATCCGCGCCACCACCGCAGTCGCCCACGCCACCGCAGGCAGGACAGCAGGGGCGTTCCCCCTCCGCCTCGCCCTCACCGGGGGGGCAGCAGGGACGTTCCCCGTCCGCCCCGACCACGCCTCCAGCCGGGGGACAGCAAGGGCGTTCTCCGTCCGCCCCCTCACCGGGGCAGCAGAGCCGGCCGTCGGCCGGGCAGCAGAACAACCGGGCCTCATGGTCGCCTGGCAGCCTGTCGTCGCCCCAGGCCCCGGCTGACGCGACCGACAGGAAGGCCGCGGACGTCGGCGGTCCGAGGTCACCCCGCAAGGCGCACCTGGTGCTGCGCAGGATCGAGCCGTGGTCGGCGATGAAGTTCAGCTTCGTCGTGTCGCTGGTCTGCTTCGTGGTGCTGTTCATCGCGGTCGCGGCCCTCTACATGGTGCTGTCCAGCCTCGGGGTGTTCGAGAACATCATCCAGACGGTCACCCAGCTGACGACGGCCGACGGCAACTCGACCAACGGCGTCGACATCGCCTCCTGGTTCGAGCCGGTCCGCATCCTGGGCTACACCGCCCTGATCGGCGCGGTGAACGTCGTGCTGATCACCGCTCTCGCCACTCTCGGCGCTGTGATCTACAACATCGCCTCCGACCTGGTCGGCGGTGTGGAGGTCACCTTCAGCGAGGCCGAGTAGTCGTCCCGCCGAGTGTCCCCGCCCTCTTTCGGGGGTGGGGACATGGCGCGAGCAGGTGCCGAAACAGGGTAAGCTTTTCCCTGTTCGAGCGAACGGGTTCGTCTCCGCCAAACGGATACGAGACCGTTCGTCTGTGTGATGAGGGGCTATAGCTCAGACGGTTAGAGCGCTTCCCTGATAAGGAAGAGGTCCCAGGTTCAAGTCCTGGTAGCCCCACCCAGATCAGAGGCCATTTCCCGGCAGGGAAGTGGCCTTTTTTGATCTTCCGGGTGACCACGTTCCCTTGGACTCATCCTCATCGCAGGGTCGTGCCGGTGGTCGTCGTGTCATGCTCTGGCGAAGCGGCGGGCGAGGAGGGTGAAGGCGTCCCTGAGCTCGGCCGGGCCGACGACCTCGATGTCGGCGTCGAACCTGCCGACGTCGGAGGCCAGGGCGGTCCACGACCATGACCCCAGGACGAGCCGGCAGCGGTCGGGGCCGAGTTCTTCGACGACTCCTTCGCGGGTGTAGCGGGACACGATGTCGGCGGGCAGGTCGAGGATCACCTCGCCGCGGCACGGCCAGTCGGCGGAGGAGTCGTCGGAGCCCCGGAATCTGGCGGTCACGAAGGCGGCCACCGTGCCCCCGGGCAGTTCGCGCGGTGTGAAGCGTGGCCCGGTGGGGACGCGCGGGGTGATCCGGTCGACGCGGAAGGTGCGCCAGTTCTCGCGGTCGAGGTCCCATGCGACGAGATACCAGCGTCCGCCCCAGGTGACGAGGTGATGGGGCTGCACTCGGCGCGGCGGGGCGAGCGCGTCGCCGTCGTCCGCTTCCGACGCGTAGTCGAAGCGCAGTTCCTCGCGGGCGTGGACGGCGGCGCTGAGCGCGGTGAGTACGCCGCTGTCGACCTGCGGGCCCGGCCGGAGCTCCGGCCGCTCGACGGCGGTGACCTGGAGGGTGTCGATGCGGTGGTGCAGTCGTGCGGGCATGACCTGGCGGATGGTGTGCAGGGCGCGCGCCGCGCCCTGCTCGATGTCGGCGCCGCCGGCGGTGGCGAGCCGCAGGGCGATGACCAGGGCGACGGCCTGCTCGTCGTCGAACAGCAACGGGGGCAGCTCCGTGCCGGCGTCGAGCCGGTACCCGCCGTCGGGCCCCTTGAAGGCCGTGATGGGGTAGCCGAGCTCGCGCAGGCGGTCCACGTCGCGGCGTACGGTGCGGGGGCTGACGTCCAGTCGCTCGGCCAGCAGCGCTCCTGGCCAGTCCCGGCGGGCTTGGAGCAGCGAGAGCAGCGCCAGCAGCCGCGCTGAGGTTTTCGGCATGCCATCCAGTCTGCCGGGAGAAGAGGACAGATCCTGGCCACTTCCCCTGCGACCGTTGTCCCCGGCCGAGCAGGTTCGCGGTCGACGGTCCAGGCCGGGATCGCCTGATGGCGCCCGGAGACGATGAGCAGAGATCAGGGGTGGAGTATGTCCGTCAAGTCCGTGGCGCATGTGAACTTCCGGGGCGACGCCCGCGCGGCGCTGGAGTTCTACCGGTCCGTGTTCGGCGGCGACGTCGCCGTCGTCACGTACAAGGAGGCGGGAAACGTGCAGGACCCCGCCGAGGCGGATCAGGTGATGTGGGGACAGGTGGTCGCCGACAACGGCTTTCACGTGATGGCGTACGACGTGCCCTCGCGGTTGCCGTGGGACCGGGGTGAGAGTTCGTTCTTTCTCTCCGTGCGCGGCGAGAGCGTGGAGGAGATCACCGAGTACTGGCGGGAGCTGTCCGTCGGGGCGACCGTCGTGCAGCCGCTGGGGCCCGCGCAGTGGGCTCCGCTGTACGGGATGCTCAGGGACCGCTTCGGCGTCGTCTGGGTCCTGGACGTGGCGAGCCCGTACAACGGCTGATCACGGGGGCGGGCGCCACGACGTGTTCGCGGGTGGTGCGCGGCTTTTCGCAGGCGGGGTGTGGCGAGGGGTGAGTGAGGCTCGGACGTTTGCCCACGAGGGAGCGGGTAAGGACCTGGCTTTACGTGGAAAGAAGCGCCGCTCATGGAGTGTGGAGTCGCCGGGTAGGGCACACGCCCGAACGAACGATGTCCGCACCCGTGTTGCGGAGCCGGTCAAGAACAGGGATCCCGGGTCGTGAGCAGCGGGATCCCAAAGCCGTAGTCAGGTCATGTGCCGAAGCGGGGGCATCGCACAGCGCCACCGCTGGTTCCCGACGGTCCGACCGCGCCCTCGGCGCATCGGCCCGCCGGGGACCGGACGTGATCTCCGCCCGGTGACGCCATACCTCGAGGGGGAACGATGGAGAAGTCTCATCCGATGAAGGAAACGGTCGACAAGGTCGTCGACAAGGTGGTCGACGCCGTGTCGGGTGATGGATCTTCGGATGTGGTCCCCGGCCGGCCGAGCAGCGGGACACCGTCGCTGGATGAGCCGACCGAGCCCCGGGCGCCTCTGCCGCCCAAGCCCGACCAGAGCGGCCCCGACCCCTTCACCCCGACCGGGCAACCCGCCGATGTGCCGCCGGCGGCGCGGGCGCAGGGCGGCGAGTACCTGACGACGGCTCAGGGCCTGCGGCTGGCGGACACCGACCACTCGCTCAAGGCCGGTCCCCGCGGACCGGTGCTGCTGCAGGACCACCACCTGCGCGAGAAGATCATGCACTTCGATCACGAGCGCATTCCCGAGCGCGTCGTGCACGCCCGCGGCGCCGCCGCGCACGGTGTCTTCCGCGCCTATGGAAACGCCTCGACGGTGACCAGGGCGGCATTTCTCGCCGAGGGCGTCGAGACCCCGGTCTTCGTGCGTTTCTCGACCGTCCTCGGGTCACGGGGGTCGGCGGACACGGTGCGCGACACGCGGGGATTCGCTACGAAGTTCTACACCGGTGAGGGTGTCTTCGACCTGGTGGGCAACAACATCCCGGTGTTCTTCATCCAGGACGCGATCAAGTTTCCCGACGTCATCCACGCGGCCAAGCCGCATCCCGACCGGGAGATCCCCCAGGCCCAGAGCGCGCACGACACGTTCTGGGACTTCGTGTCCCTGCACACCGAGGCCACCCACCACACCATCTGGAACATGTCCGACCGGGCCATCCCCCGCTCCTACCGGACGATGGAGGGTTTCGGCATCCACACCTTCCGGCTCGTCAACGCCGAAGGGGCGACGACGCTGGTGAAGTTCCACTGGAAGCCCAAGGCCGGGGTGCACTCACTGGTGTGGGAGGAAGCCCAGATCATCAACGGCATGGACCCGGACTTCCACCGGCGTGATCTGGCCGACGCGATCGAGGCGGGCGCCTACCCGCAGTGGGAGCTGGGCATCCAGGCCTTCCCCGACACCCCCGAGCAGACCTTCGAGGGCATCGACCTGCTGGATCCGACGAAGATCGTTCCCGAGGAGCTGGCGCCGGTCCAGCCGATCGGCCTGCTCACCCTCAACGCCAACCCGACCAACTACTTCGCCGAGACCGAGCAGGTCGCCTTCCACCCGGGCCACCTGGTACCCGGTATCGACATCACCGACGACCCGCTGCTCGCGGGGCGCCTGTTCTCGTACCTGGACACCCAGATCAGCCGGTTGGGCGGCCCCAACTTCGCGCAGATCCCGATCAACCGCCCGCACGCCCCGGTGAACGACATGCTGCGTGACGGCCTGCACCAGACGGCGGTGCATGCGGGTGTCGCCCCCTACAAGCCCAACTCCCTCGACGGCGGCTGTCCCTTCTTCGCGGGGCAGCAGGAGGGCGGGTATGTGGAGAGGCCGGTGCAGGTCGCGGGCCGGAAGGTGCGCGAGGCTCCGGCGTCGTTCGCCGACCACTTCAGCCAGCCCCGCCAGTTCTGGCTGAGCCTCACCCCGGTCGAGCGCGAGCACGTCATCTCCGCGTACACCTTCGAGCTCGGCAAGGTCTACGAGCAGGCGATCAAGGAGCGCA
The DNA here is from genome assembly GCF_040635605.1 of Streptosporangium sp. NPDC006930. NCBI lineage: Bacteria > Bacillati > Actinomycetota > Actinomycetes > Streptosporangiales > Streptosporangiaceae > Streptosporangium > Streptosporangium sp. NPDC006930. Next base: position 76,877 of record NZ_JBEYID010000013.1, read on the forward strand.
CTCTGCGGGTGCTCGCCGAGATCGACTCGTATCTGTGCGCGCAGGTGGCCGCGGGACTGGGTCTCCCCGTGCCGGAGCCGACGGGTCCGCCGACTCCGGTCGAGCCCAGCCCCGCGCTCTCCCAGCTCGGCCAGACCTGGCCCACCACCGGCCGGATCATCGGCATCGTCGTCGGCGAGAACAGCGGCCTGGACGGGGTACGCGCCGTTCGCCAGGCGATCCTGGACGGCGGCATGGTGCCGCTGGTCATCGCCCCGGCGGGTGGCGTGCTCGGAGCGGACGGAGCCGATCCCGTCACCGTGCAGCGCACCTTCGCCACCGCCAGGTCGGTGGAGTTCGACGCCCTGCTGCTGGCCGGGGCGCCCGCACCGGGCAAGGACGCCTACGGCGCCAGGGACGCCAAGGCGGGCACCGGCACACTCGCCGCGGGAATCGACCCGCGGGTGCTGCTGATGCTCGGTGAGGCGTTCCGCCATGCCAAGCCGCTCGGCGGCTGGGGAGATGCCGAGCGGGCGCTCACCGCCGCGGGGATCGACACCGCGGCACCCGGTGTGTTCGTCGGCGACGGCGGCGACGGCGTGCTCGGGGAGGTCGTCCGGCTGCTGGGGCAGCACCGGGTCTGGGAACGCTTCCCCACCGCGATCGACATCGCCTGACAGGAACGCTCGGGGCGAGGCGGTGGCCTCGTGGGCCGACGGGCGCGGATTGTTCCGGCTCGTCATCACCACGGACGGCCACCGGCCTCTCCCCGCGCACCGGTGACGCCGGCCAACCTCGACACCAACGCGCGCCTCGCCCCGCGCGCCGGTGACGCCGTCCGGCCACGCCGCCTCAGGGGAGCGCGTCAACTACGAGAACATTAATCCTTTTAGCGTGTTATGTCGTTTTTGTCAGGGTAAATCGACTCTGCACGATGGGAGTCGAGCCATGACAACACGAGATGGACGACGCGTCGTAGTGATCACCGGAGCCAGCGCGGGCATCGGCCGGGCCACCGCCCGCCGTTTCGGCGCCGAGGGCGACGCCGTGGCGCTGATCGCACGAGGTGCCGACGGCCTGGAGGGGGCCGCGCGCGAGGTGCGCCAGGCGGGCGGCGAGGCGCTGGTCATCGAGGCCGACACCGCCGATCATGATCAGATCGATGCCGCCGCGGAGCGGACCGAGGACGAACTCGGTCCCATCGACGTGTGGGTGAACGTCGCCTTCGCCTCGGTGTTCGCCCCCTTCACGCAGATCACACCCGAGGAGTTCCGCCGCGCGACCGAGGTCACCTATCTCGGCTTCGTCAACGGCACGCGCGCCGCGCTGAGGCGGATGCTTCCCCGCGATCACGGGGTGGTCGTCCAGGTCGGCTCGGCGCTGGCATACCGGGGGATTCCGCTGCAGAGCGTGTACTGCGGAGCCAAGCACGCCATCCAGGGATTCAACGAGTCGCTGCGCTGCGAGTTGCTGCACGACAGGAGCGGTGTACGGGTCACCATGGTGCAGATGCCCGCGGTCAACACGCCGCAGTTCGACTGGGTGCTGTCGCGTCTGCCCGGCCATCCCCAGCCCGTTCCCCCGATCTACGAGCCCGAGATCCCGGCCGACGCCATCCTGTACGCGGCGGAGCACCCGCGGCGGCGCGAATACTGGGTAGGAGTCTCGACCGCGGCGACGCTCCTCGCCAACGCGGTGATCCCCGGCCTCCTGGACCGATACCTGGCCTGGACGGGCTACGCCTCCCAGCAGACCACCGAGGTGACCCATCGGGTCCCTCCCAACCTGTGGCGTCCGGCCGACGAAGAACCCGGTACCGATGAGGGGGCGCACGGCTCCTTCGACCACAAGGCGATAACGCGCAGCCCGCAGCTCTGGGCCTCCCAGCATCACGGACTGCTCGCGGGGGCCTCGGCCCTGACGGCGGTGCTGGGCGCTCTGGCGTGGGCGCACCGGCGCACGGCGAAGGGGACGAGGTGGCGTGGGTCGTTCGAGGAGCGACCGATGCCACCGGTGCGGACGATCGAGGTCACGCGCGCGGCATGGGGCCTGGCGCTGCTGCTGGCGCCCTCGCAGGTGCTCCGCACCCTCGGAGGGAGAAGGAGTCGCGGGGCGAAGGTCGTCGCTCGTCTGCTGGGTGCCAGGCAGCTGGGCCAGGCGGCCTGGTCGGGTCTTCGCCCCAGCCGGTCGGTGCTCGCCGGTGGCGCCGTGATCGACCTGGTGCACGCCGGCACCGCCGTGGCGCTCGGGGTGGTCGACGGCCGCTGGCGTCCTGTCGCACTCTCCGACGCGGGGGTCGCCCTCGCCTGGAGCCTGGCCGGACTGCGCGACAGCGGCAGGTCGTGACGCCGATCGCGTCACGGGAGGGTACGTGCGCCGCCTCGCCCGGACCCCGGCACCGAGAGCGTTACCGCCGACTCCAGCAGCAGTGCGTGCACGAACGCCTGGGGCAGGTTGCCCCGCGACTGCCGCTGGCCGATGTCGTACTCCTCGGTGTACAGGCCCGGTGAGCCGCACGCGGCACGGTTGCGCTCGAACCAGCGGACCGCCTCGACCTCGTCTCCGCTCTGGTAGGCGGCGAGCGCGGCCATCAGCCCGCACATCACGAAGGCGCCCTCCGCCTCGCCGAGAGGCCGCTGGTCCTGATGGAAGCGGTAGAGGTAGCCGTCGCGTTCGAGGTCGGTGTGTACGGCCGCGCGCGTGGCGACGGTTCGCGGATCATCCGGCGCGAGGGCGCCACGGATGGCCGGGATGAGCAGGGCCGCGTCCACTCGTCGATCGTCGAAAGCGCGCTGCCAGTGGCCGGACGGGTGGAGTCCGTGCCGTGAGGTGTGAGCCAGGACGGTATCGGCGAGGGCGCTCCAGTGAGCGGCCTGCCTGGCCGGGGCGATGCCCGCCGCTGTCTTCAGCCCGGCGACGCAGACCAGTTTGGAATGCACCCACTGCCGTGGGGGCAACTCCCAGATTCCCGAGTCCGGCTCCCGCCACCGTCGCGCGATGGCGTCGACCGCGCTCTCCAGGGCGTGCCAGGAGTCGATATCCAGCCGATCCCGGCGCGCGGCGGCGGCGAGGAGCAGCAGCGCCTCGCCGAACGCATCCAGCTGGAACTGCCCGGTCACCCGGTTGCCCACTTTGACCGATGATCCCGGGTAGCCCGGCAGGAACGGCAGCGGGTGTTCCTCGGGCACCCGACCGCCGACGGCGGTGTAGGCGGGTGCGAGGTGAGGGCCGTCGGCCAGCAGCCGTGCGGTGACGAATGCGACCGCCGCGTCCAGCAGATCGTCGAGACCGGCGACCGCCGCCGCGCGGCCTGCATAACACTGATCGCGGATCCAGGTGTAGCGGTAGTCGTAGTCGCGGCCGGCCTCGGCGCGCTCGGGCAACGAGGTGGTGGCCGCGGCGACCATGCCGCCGCCCGGTGTCGTCATGCCTCGCAGCAGCGTGTGGGCGTGTATGGCGTCGCGGTGGGCGATGCACCCCCGCAGGGAGGGCGCGGTGACGAGCCACGACTGTTCGGTGGTGCGCCATGCCGTCGCCGGATCGACGGGCGCCACGTCGAACGGCCGACAGGCCAGCTCCAGCACGAGGTCGTGATGCTCTCCCTCGGGCACCCGCAGATCGGCGCGTAGCTCTCCCCCCGCTCCCTGGTGGGCGTGCTCGGCACCCGTCCAGCGCAGGTGGAGGTCGCCGGTGCGGCCGCTCCAAACCCCCGCCTCGCGGTGCGGTTCGCGCAGGGGCCGCCTGCCGAAACCCGCCCGCGGATCGAGGATCACCGCCACCCGGGCGGGGCCGTCCACGGCCCGTATCCGGCGCAGCAGCACGGCACGTTCCGGATCGGCGGGGAAGGCGAGGGCCTCGCGGCATTCGACGATGCCGTGCGAGGTCACCCACCGGCTGTTCCAGATCAGCGAGCCGTTCTCGTAGAACCCGCCCCACACGAACCGTGCGCCGGTGGGCGTGATGGCGTACACGCCACGGCCGCCGAGCAGGTTCGTGAACACGGCGTCGGAGTCCCATCGCGGCACGCACAGCCAGCAGATGTCCCCCATCGGGCCGATCAGGGCCCCGCGATACCCGTCGGCAAGGAAGGCGTACTGCCGCAGCACATGCGGGGCGAAGCTCGTGGTGTCTTCCTCCACCATGGAACCGGCCTCCCCTCTCGGCGTGTCGGGGCCGCCGGACGGCCCGCTTGCTCGGTCGGGTACGCGAGAGGGCGGGGTCGGCGAGGTGGTTCAGCGGACGCCCGAGCGCACCCGCTCCTGCTGCCGGCGCGCGGGGGCCGGTGGCGACCGCAACAGCACCTCGGCGAGGAGTTCGGCCAGATGAACCGGTTTCGCGTGGGTGCCGGACTCGATCTGGGTGCGGCAGGAGAAGCCGTCGGCGAGAATCCTGGTCCCCTCGTCCGCCGCCCGCACGGCGGGCCACAGCCCCAGCTCGGCCACCCCGGTCGAGATCTCGTGGTGGCCGCGCTCGAAGCCGAAGTTGCCCGCGAGCCCGCAGCAGCCCACGTCCAGCACCTCGACCTGGACCCCGACGCGCTCCAGCAGCCTGGTGTCGGCCTCGAAGCCCCAGATGGCGTGCTGGTGGCAGTGCGGCTGGGCGAGCGCGCGCACTCCCGTACCCGGCGGCGGGGCGACCGGTACCCGGTCGAGCAGCATCTCCGACAGCGAGCTGATCCGGCGGCCGAGCAGTTCCACGTCCGGGTCGCCGGACAGCAGTTCGGGCGCGTCGGAGCGCAGGACGGCGGCGCAACTCGGTTCCAGTCCGACGACCCGCACCCCCCGCCGCAGCCGGGGGGCGAGCGCCGCCACGGTCCGGCGCAGCACGCGCCTGGCGGTGGCGAGCTGGCCGGTGGAGATCCAGGTGAGCCCGCAGCACAGCGGCACCGGCGGCACCTCGACCCGGTAGCCGTGCGCCTCCAGCAGGCGCGTCGCCGCCACGGCCGCGCCGGGACGGAAGTTGTCGGTGAAGGTGTCCGGCCACAGCACGACCGGCTCGCCCCCGTCGAGATCTCGTGGCTGCCGGTCGCGGAACCAGTCGGTGAAGCGCTCGGCGGCGAAGCGCGGCAGTTCGCGATGCCGATCGACACCCCCGGCCAGCCGGATCAGCCCGCTCAGGCCGGGCGTGTGGGTGAGCGCGTTGACCGCTCCGGGCGCGAGGGCGGCGATCCTGGCCCACAGGGGCAGCCAGCCCATCGAGTAGTGCGCGACCGGCCGTGGCCGTCCCCGGTAGTGATGGGAGAGGAACTCGGCCTTGTAGGTGGCCATGTCCACGTGCACCGGGCACTCACCTCGGCAGCCCTTGCAGGACAGACACAGGTCGAGCGCGTCGTACACCGCCCTGGAGCGCCAGCCGCCGGTGACCGTCTCGCCGCGCATCATCTCCATCAGGATGCGGGCCCGGCCCCGGGTGCTGTGCCGCTCCTCCCGGGTGACCCGGTAGCTGGGGCACATCACCCCGCCGGAGTCGGAGCGGCACTTGCCGACGCCGACGCAGCGGGCGGCGGCGTGGGTGAACCGGTGGTGGTCGTCCGGGTAGTCGAAGTACGTCTTCGGCTCGGCGGGGTGATAGTCAAGGTGGTCGAGGTTCTCGTCCAGCCGGTACGGATCGACGATCTTGCCGGGGTTCATCCGCCCTTCCGGGTCCCAGATCCGCTTGAAGACACCGAACAGTTCGACGACCTCGGGGCCGAACATGATCGGCAGCAGCTCGCCCCGTGACTGCCCGTCGCCGTGCTCGCCGGACAGCGACCCGCCGTAGGAGGCGACGAGGCGCGCGGCATCCTGGACGAATCCGCGGTACTTCGCCACTCCCTCGGGGTCGTCCAGGTCGAACGGTATCCGGGTGTGCACACACCCTTGCCCGAAATGCCCGTAGAGAGAGGAGTTGCGGTAGTCAAAGCGGTTCAGCAGCGTCTGGAAGTCGCGCAGGTAGTCGCCGAGCCGCCCCGGCGGGACGGCCGCGTCCTCCCAGCCCTCGTGGGTGTCGGGATTGTCCGGTGGGTAGGCGGTCACGCCCAGCCCGGCCTCGCGGACCTTCCACACCCGCTCCTCTTCTGCGGGGTCGTCCAGATAGGTGGTGTGCGCGCCCGTGGTCTTGTCGAGCAGCCTCCTGGCCCGCTCGTCGGCCTCCTCGCGGGTGTCGCCGCCAAACCGCACCATCAGCCACCCCGACCCTTCGGGCAGCCTGTCCAGTACCTCCTGCCCGGCGGCGTGTTCGACCCTGGCCAGGTCCATCAGTTCGTGGTCGAGCCCTTCCAGCGCCAGCGGCCGGTGCTCCACGATCTTCGGCACCATGTCGCCCGCCGTGGCGATGTCGGGGTAGCCCAGCACCGCCAGCGACTGGAACCGGGGCACCGGGAAGAGGCTGATCTCCGCGTGTAGCACCGTGATCAGCGTCGACTCGCTGCCCACCAGCGCGCGGGCCACGTTGAAGCAGTTCTCCGGCAGCAGCGAGTCCAGGTTGTAGCCCGAGACGCGGCGCGGGATCTTCGGGTAGCGGGTCCGGATCAGCGCGAGGTTCTCGTCGCGCAACCTTCGCATCGCCCGGTAGATCTCAGCCCGGCGCCCACCCAGCGCGAGGATGTGCTCGTACTCCTCCTCGGAGGTCTCCCCCACCCACATCCGCAGGCCGTCGTAGGTGAGCACCTCCAGTCGGATCACCGAGTCGGCCGTTTTCCCGTACGCCTGCGCCGAGGCGCCGCACGAGTTGTTGCCGATCATCCCGCCGATGGTGCAGGTGTCGTGGGTGGAGGGCTTGGGACCGACCATCAGGTGCCGGTCGGCGAGTTCGGCGTTGAGATCGTCCAGGCAGATGCCGGGCTCGACCAGTGCCCGCTCGCCGTTCACCGACAGCAGTCGCGTGCAGTACTTCGACCAGTCGATCACCACGCCCTCGTTGCAGCACTGCCCGGCCAGGCTGGTCCCCCCGCCTCGGGAGTGCACCGGCGCCCGGTGCTCGTGGCAGACGCGTACGGCCTCGGCCCCGGCCTCCACGGTGCGGGGCACCACGACCACGGACGGGGTCTGCCGGTAGTTCGAGGAATCGTGGGCGTAGGCGGCGAGCGACCCCTCGTCGCACCGCACCTCCCCGTCCACCCGGGCCCTGAGGTTGCGATAAAGGGACACAAATGCCTACATACCCTACATAAACCTCACTAGGGTGAAAAAGGGTAATTTTCCGGCGCGGAGTTCTTTTGTTTCCGCCGGGATCGGGGCGCGTCCTCGGACCTTACCGCCGCCGGGAGCCGTATCGGGTCGGTCGCCGGGCGGCACGCCGTCAGCCGACCCGATAAGGCTCGGCATCGGCGTGGCGCAGGCTCAGGCCGTGTCCCGGCGCGTCCTGGCGAAGCCGCAACAGCCCGTCGTCCGGGTCGAGGGCGCCGTCGAAGAACATCGTCTCGATCCGCGCGTGGTCGTGGAACCACTCCAGGTGGCGCAGGTTGGGAACGGCCGCGGCGGCGTGCGCGTGCAGGTGCGGCGCGCAGTGTCCGGACAGCTGCAGGCCGTGCGAGGCGGCGACGGCGGCGACCCGCAGCCACTCGCTGATCCCGCCGCAGCGCGACACGTCGGCCTGCAGACAGTCCACCGCCCTCGCCTGGCACATCCGCCGGAAATAGGGGAGATCGCCGCCGTACTCCCCGGCGGTGACCTCGGGTGACACGGCGGCGCGGACCTCGCGCAGCCCGTCGAGGTCGTCGGAGGAGACGGGCTCCTCCAGCCAGCGCACATCCAGCCCGGCCGCATCGCCCATCACCCGGATGGCCTGCTTGACGGTGTAGCCGCCGTTGGCGTCCACGAACAGCTCGACGTCCTCACCCACGACCTTCCTGGACAGGCGCATCCGCTCCAGGTCGCGGCCCGGGTTCGCGCCCCAGGACTCCCCGATCTTGATCTTCACGCGGGGGATCCGCCGCTCCTGGGTCCAGTGGGCGAGCTGGCGGGTGAGCGCGCGGTCGTCGTAGGTGGTGAAGCCGCCGCTGCCGTAGACCGGGACCTGTTCGCGGGCCGCGCCGATGAGCCGGTGCAGTGGCAGGTCCAGCAGGCGGGCCTTGAGGTCCCACAGTGCCACGTCCACGGCGGAGAGCGCGTACCCGGCCACCCCCTGCCTGCCGTCGTTGCGCACCGCGCGGACCATGGCCTGCCAGGTGCCGGTGATGTCCAGCGCGGCACGGCCCCGCACCACCGGTGCGAGCCGGTCGCCGATCACAACGGCGCAGGCGGCCGGCCCGTACGTCCAGCCAAGACCGGTGCCGCCACCGGCCCGCACCCGCGCCAGCACGATCGTGGTCGAGTCCCAGGCCAGCGTCCCGTCGGCCTCGGGCCCGTCCGTCGGGACGGTGTAGGCGCTCGCCTCGACCGCCTCGACGAGTGGACCGGTCACGGTCCGGTCACCTGCCGCCGTCGCGGTGCGGCAGGAACTCCTGCATCTTGGTCCTGATCCCCTCCCGCAGGACGCCCCAGCGGTTCTCGTCACCCCGCAGAAGCGCCTCGGCGGAGTCCTTCATCTGCTCGAAGGTCGCGTGCGGCGGGATCGGAGGCACGTCGGGATCGACGTACACGTCCAGGAGGACGGGCCGGTCGGCCCCCAGCGCACGCTCCCAGGCCGGCGCGACCTGTTCGGGGCTGTCAACGGTGAACGCCCCCATGCCCAGGCTCGCGGCGAAGGCGGCGTAGTCCACGTCCGGCAGGGTCTGCGACTGGGGGAACTTGGGCGAGCCCTGCATGGCGCGCATCTCCCAGGTGACCTGGTTGAGGTCGTTGTTGTGCAGCACCGCGACGATCAGCCGCGGGTCGGACCAGTCGCGCCAGTAGTGCTTGACGGTGATCAGCTCGGCCAGGCCGTTCATCTGCATCGCCCCGTCGCCGACGAACACGATCACCGGGCGGTCCGGGTGGGCGAACTTGGCGCCGATCCCGTACGGCACGCCCGGCCCCATGGTGGCCAGCGTGCCCGACAGCGAACCACGCACGCCGTCGCGGAAGCGCAGGTTGCGGGCGTACCAGTTGGCGGCCGAGCCGGAATCGGCGGTGACGATCGCGTCGGCGGGCAGCAGCGGGGACAGCTCGTGGAACAGGCGCATCGGATTGACCGGCTTGGCCTCGACCATCGCCTCCATCCGCATGGTCTCCCACCAGCGCTCGACGTCGGACTCGATGCTCTCGCGCCAGGAGCGGTCCTGCTTGTGTTTCAGCAGCGGGATGAGGGCCCGCAGGGTGGTCGCGGCGTCGCCGACCAGGTTCACCTCGTAGGGGTAGCGCATGCCGATCAGCTTGGGGTCGATGTCGATCTGCACGGCCCGTGCCTGGTTCAGGTTCGGCAGGAACTGGGTGTAGGGGAAGCTGGAGCCGACGGTGAGCAGCGTGTCGCAGCCCTTCATCATCTCGTAGCTCGGCCGGGTGCCCAGCAGCCCGATGGAGCCGGTCACGTACGGCAGCTCGTCAGAGAGCACGTCCTTGCCCAGCAGTGCCTTGGCCACGCCCGCCCCCAGCAGCTCGGCGACCTCCTTGAGCTCCTCACGGGCACTTCGGGCGCCGGAACCGGCCAGGATCGCGACCCTCTCACCGGCGTTGAGCAGGTCGGCGGCGTAGTGGAGCGCCGCGTCGTCAGGAAAGATCTTCGGCCAGTCGATGCCCAGGCTGGAGGGCACCATCTTGAACTCGTGGCCCGGCGGGGTGTACTCGAGTTCCTGTACGTCGGCGGGCAGGATGATCGCGGTCGGGGCCCGCTCGGCCAGTGCCACGCGGATCGCCCGGTCCAGCACGTTCGGCAGTTGCTCGGGCACGGTGACCATCTGCACGTACTCGCCGGCCACGTCCTTGTAGAGCGACAGGAGATCGACCTCCTGCTGGTAGGAGCCGCCCATCGCGCTGCGGTTGGTCTGGCCGACGATCGCGAGCACCGGGACGTGGTCGAGTTTGGCGTCGTAGAGGCCGTTGAGCAGGTGGATCGCGCCCGGTCCCGAGGTCGCCGCGCAGACCCCGAGGCGCCTGCCGAACTTGGCATAGCCGACCGCCTCGAACGCGCTCATCTCCTCGTGCCGCGCCTGGACGAACACCGGCCGGTCCCCGGCCCGTCCCCATGCGGCGAGCAGGCCGTTGATGCCGTCGCCCGGATAGCCGAAAACCCTCTGGACCCCCCACTCACGCAGGCGTTTCAGCACATAGTCGGCAACGGTCGTCGAAGTCATCGGTCATTCCCCCTCGGTTGGGATACAGGCGGCCGAACGACCGCTCACACCCCGCCTTTCGCCCACCCCGTCGGTCTGCTCCAAGCCGGCCGGTCGTCCCAGGGTTCCCGCGAGATCCGTGCCCTCCTGTCGGCCGCCGGCCGTGGGGGCTCAGCGGCGCCGGGGGCCGGACCTGGTGGGACCGCCCCTGCGCAGGGTCGCCAGCCACTCCCCGGTGACCAGCGCGCAGGCGGCGGCCAGCGCGGTCAGCGCGATGCCCGCCAGGAAGAGCGGCCACATCTGGGAGATCCCGGCCCCAAGGGTGAGCGCCAGCAAGACGATGAAAGCGATGCAGGAGACGATCAGTCGGGCGTTCAGCGGTTTCCTCATAACCCTCCTCCCGGCCAGTGGTGCCGTCGGTCACCTTTCCTGCTCCCTTACCCTCACTAGCGCCAAACCACCATAAAATCTGACATATAACCCAATTGGCTTGTTTTGTGGATATCCGATTCGTGATCCGGTGTTTCGGCGGCGTGTGCGCCGGTCGGTGGAAACAGTCCGGCTCCTCGCGCCTGGCAGGTTCGTCACCCACGGCGGTGGTGGTGAGCCGAATTCGGCCGGTGTCCGCATGTTCGGGAGGCGTTGGGGCACGGACCGAACAAGGGAACGAACGACGAAAGGATCAAGGAAAGGGGATCGTCATGCCTCGGGGATCGAGTCCCAAGCGGGAACGACAGTACAAGCACATCAAGGAGAGCGCACGCGAGCGCGGCGAGAGCGAGAAGCGGGCGACCGAGATCGCGGCCCGCACGGTGAACAAGGAGCGGGCGAGAGCCGGTGAGTCGCGGACCGCGAGCCGTACCTCGACCCAGGACATCTCCTCCTCCCGGCGCGGCGGGCTGCGTTCGCACTCGGGTGCGGGTGGCCGGACGCGGGACCAGCTGTACGCCGAGGCCAAGCGCCGCGGCGTCAAGGGACGTTCGAAGATGACGAAGGCCCAGTTGGAGAAGGCGATCGGCTAGTGATCGGCCGTTAGGGCCCGGTCGGCTTCGGGCGCGACGGTGAGGCGACCGTCCTGAAGACCGGTGCCACGCGGACCGCGGTGGCAACGGTGCTCGTCGAGAACACCGTTGACGTCGTCCGAGTGCCGGTGGCGCCGGTCAGGGGATGCCGGGGGATGCCGGGGGATATCGAGAACACGGCCGTCGCGTGCGAGGTGAAGACTCATACGCCGGGCGAATGCGGACCACGGTGTCCGAGCCTGGACGTGCGGTTTCGCGCATCTCCGCCGGGTGGACGGGAGCGGTGCGGCCATGCCGTCCCCCACGGGATTTCATTCTCTGTTCGGGGAATTCCCCATGAGGGCTCACGGTCGCATGACCGGGGGATTCATGTGAAATGCCATCTCAACGGTGCGTTGATATGTTGAAAATTGTTGTACGTACATAATGTCGATCCTATGATGACTTGAGTTATGGATCCGTGCGGGGGCATTGAGGTCGAAACTCGGGATTCGGGCATGCTTCCTGACGTGCTGGACGATCTCGCATCGACCTCGATCCGTGCGAGCCGGCTGTGGACGTGCCCACCCCCACCCTCGCCGTCTCCGGGGTGTGGTCCGGCCGAACGGTGCTGTCGCGGCCGACATCCGCGTCGAACAGTTCATATCCGGGGGAGGGTGCATGAAGAACGATCAACTCATGGAGTCCGGAGAACCTTCACGAATCAGCGCCTATCGCATTGTCAGGAAGATCGGGGAGGGCGGGCAGGGCGTCGTCTATCTGGGTAAGCCGGATTCCGGCGCTCCCGTTGCCATAAAGCTCTTCCATATCCGGCTCGGCCGGGACAGCGTCGTCCGTGATGACTTCGAGCGTGAGCTGAAAGTCGCAAAACGGGTCGCCCGTTTTTGTACGGCGCAGGTCCTGGATTTCGGCATCTGGGAAAACCACCCGTACATCGTGAGCGAGTATGTCCCGGGCCGTTCGCTCCAGGAGGTGGTGACCGAGGAGGGGCCGCGTTCGGGCAGCGCTCTGGAACGCCTGGCCATCGGTACGGCCACCGCGCTGGTCGCCTTGCACGACGCCGGAATCGTCCATCGGGATTTCAAGCCGCAGAATGTGCTGATCGGCCCGGACGGGCCCCGGGTCATCGACTTCGGCATCGCCCGGGACCTCGCGGTGACCGGTGCGGTGACCAGCAGGGTCGTGGGAACGCCCGCCTACATGGCCCCCGAGCAACTGAGCGCCGGTCGGCCAGGTCTCGCCCTCGACGTCTTCGCCTGGGCCTCCACCATCGCCTTCGCGGCGACGGGCCGTCCACCGTTCGGCGACGAGGCCATTCCCGTGATCATCAACAGGATCCTGAACCTCGATCCCGACCTCGACGGGATCGAGACACCGCTGCGGGACCTGCTCGCCGCGTGCCTCGCCAAGGACCCGGGCCGAAGGCCCACGGCGCAGCAGATCCTCGATCGGCTGGTGCGCGGGAACGGGTCCGCTCCCGTCGACTCACTGGAGACCTACGCCGTCCACCGCCCGGACGCCCCCGCGGGAGACGGCGCTTCGCGATCACCGGTCCGAGATGAGACGCCTGGTTCGCCGGGCGGGACCGGCGGGGGTGGCTCGTCGGCCCGGGGTACGGAGTCGAGCCTCCTGAGCAGGGGCGGAGCGGTGGGTTCGCCGGCCCGGGACAGGGAATCGAGTCTCCCGGGCAGGGACGGAGCGGTGGATTCGCCGGGCGGAGCGGACGCCTCCGGCGTCATGGGCGCCGCCACGGACCCGGACACGCTCAAAAGGCGCGGGAAGAGGCGCACGACGGTCCTCGTGGGAGTCGCCGCCGTGGTCGTCGCCGGAGCCGCCGGGGCCTTCGTCGCTCTGCTGCCCGTCGGAGACTCGACCGTGCCGGTGGCCGGTGGGCCGCGGACCTCGCCGGCGCCGACCGGTGGGACAGGACCGATCGGCGGGACAGGAACGCCGAAGGACGTCGCCGGCCCCATTTCGGCCTCCATTGGTGTGGGAACCGCCTCTCCGGAGGCGGTTCCCACACCATCGGTGTCCGATCCCGTCGCGAGCAGCCGCCCCGCGACGAAGCCGGCGGTGCCCCAGCCCTCCCGCGAACCCTCCACCCGTACCGAACCCTCAAGCGGAGACTCGCGCCCCGGACGCTCGTCGCCCGAACCGGCGCGGCTCGTCGAACTCGGTCCCGGCCATTTCACCGACTACTGCAGGACGATCGGCTGGGAGTGGGTGGAATACCGGAAAACCCCCAGGCCGGGGGCGTACTGCGTCATACCGAAGGGAGACCGGACCATGTATCTGACCCAGGCCAAACGTGACGCCGGTTGCCGGTGGCGGTTCGACGAGCCGAAGGCCGTCCACCGCTTCAAGAACAGTTCGAACTACTGCTACGTCTCCCGCTGACGAGGCCGCGAGCGGTATGTGTACGGTCTGCTGAGCAATGGGCGCGTAAATCGATGGAACCGGGGCGGTCCGTCTTGGCGCGGACCGGCGTTTTTTCCGGGGTGCGGTGGGCACAGGGGCGATATGCGCTCAAAAATGGATGATTCGGTCACAGTGACCCCCTGTGAGGACGGGCCGCTGCTGATCCGGGGGCCGTTCACCCTGCTCACTCAGGACGGGGCCGTCATCGATCCCGGCCGGGCGACGGTGGCGCTGTGCCGTTGTGGCCTGTCCGCTTCCAAACCGTTCTGCGACGGCTCGCACAAGCGGGCCGGTTTCCGGGCCGCGAGCGAGCCGGACGCGGCGGCCTGAGCACACGTCTGAGCCTGAGCACACGTCTGAGCATGTGTCCGAGCACGCCTCTGGGCACGCCTTCTGAGCAGGCGGGGCGGGTGAGCGGCGGCCGGTATCCGGCGCCCGGCGTAGAAGACGCCGCCGCGCAGGAATCGGGTCGCGAGGGCGAGCCAGCTGCAGACGGCCCGCTCCAGCAGCCATATCGGGGCGAACAGCGCGGCGGTGAAGGGAAAGACCCGTGGCCCGCCCGCGCGGCGGCGACCGATCTCGGCCAGGCCCACCGCCAGCCCGGCCCCGGCCAGGGCCGACCCTGGGCGTCGTCGTAGCAGCGCGACGGCGAGAGCGGGTGCGATGGCGAGAAAGAACGCCATGCGGGCCGGTTGCGCGAGGTCGTCGTAGGCCTGGCGAACCCGCTGGGACCAGAAGTGGCGCGGATCGGGCGGCAGGCGGCGAACGTAGAGATCAAGCGGGCGATCCTCACGGCCTCCGTGGGCGCGGACGGTGCGGATCAGTTCAAGGTTTTCGAACAGGACGTCCCCGTCGTAGCCGCCCATCGCGAGGAAGGTCGAGCGGCGCACCCCGAACGTGCCGGGATAGTCGGCGCCGAAACCGCGGTTGAGCAGGGTGCGGGCGGTGTCCCAGCGGGCGTGCCAGGGCATCGGGTCGAAGTGGTTCTGCGGGCGGACCAGGTCGGCGTTCCTCAGCAGGGCGTCGATCCTGGCCAGTTCGCCCTCGCCGTAGCGGACGTCGTCGTCGGCGATGACCACGTGTTCTGCGCGGGCCAGGCGCAGTCCGGTGATCACCCCGTTGACCTTGCCGTTGGCGAAGTCGAGGTCACCGTCGGGTCGTACGTGCAGCGCGAGGCCCTCCCAGCGGGCGGCGTGCCGGGCGAACAGAGCGCCGGGGGAGCCGTCGACGACGATGACACGGACGAGCGGGCGCAGCCGGCGCAGGTAGGCGGTGAGCTCCTCAAGACCGGCGTCGTCATTCCAGCGCAGCGGCAGCACGTAGTCCATACCGGAGTCCATACCGGAGTCCATACCGGAGTCCGTGTCGGGGTTCGTGCCGTAGCCCACATCGGGGTCCATGTCGCGATCCGTCTCCATGTCGGGGTCCATGTCGAGGTCCGTCAGCGGCTCTCCGCCATCACATTCGTCTCGCGCAGTGAGGAGACACCGCACCGCCAGCGATCCATGACGTGCTCGGCGAAGAGCCGATCGAGAGCGAGGGCGCAGGCCGCTCCGTACAGGACGTCACCGGCCCGCGAGGGGTGTTCGCGGACGAAGCCGCCGCACATGTCGTGCGCGGCGATCTGCTCGTGGACGGCGTCCGCCTGCACGTGCTCGTCGTAGAAACGCCTCGCGGCCTCGTCGCCTCCCAGCCTGCGCAGTCCGGTGGAGTAGCGACGGTTGGGGACCGAGGAGGTCATCTCGAACGCCGCCAGGTGGCCGAGCAGCGCCCCGAGGTGGCGCCGGTGAAGACCGAACAGCGACATGGTGTTGGAGATCGCCAGCGTGATCGCCGGGACCCGGTCGAGGTAGGCGCCGTAGGAGTCGTCCAGTCCCAGGCCGCGCATGGTGGCCCGAAACAGCTCGGAATGCATCTTCTCGACGCGCCCGCCGCCGTACTCGTCCGCCTGGATCTCCACCAGCGCCGCCTTGGGACGGCCGTTCAGCCGGGGGATCGCCCAGGTGTGCGGGTCGGCCTCCCTGAGGTGGTAGATCGACCGGTGCGCGACGAACTCGCGGAACTGTTCCAGATCGGCTCGCCTGGCGAGGAAGGCCGACAGGGAGGGGCCGTCGTCGGCGGCCACCAGTTCGGCCAGGGCGCGTCGCATGGGCACGTCCGGCGTGAGCGGTGGGCACGGTGGGCACGGTGGGCGGGGTACGGCTCGCGCGATACCGTCCTCCAGCCCTCGCTCCAGCACCTTCCTCATCGCCAGCAGCGACGGTTCCCACTCCCACTCCTCGTCCACCTCCTCGAAGCCCCGGTAGTGCAGCTCGTAGCAGGTGAAGAGCGCCAGCTGGAGGTCCTCGTCGTCGATGGCGGGAGCTCCGGCCGGTGCCGGTGGTGTGTCGAAGGGGTGGGGCGGACGCCTCAGCCGTTCGAAGAGCGCGGCGGTAAGGGGACCCCGAGGCGTGGGCAGCTGCATCACGATCTCCCGTATCGGCGAAAAGCTGCGGGTGGAAGGGGGGATGGGCCGGTGGAGATTCAGATTCCCGGAGGGTGTCTCCCCGTGAGGTCGAGCGGCGGGGTTCCCGGCCCGGTAGATGAGTGGGTCCCGATGTCGGTGCGATCGTTTGTGGATATGTGCTCGTATGTTGACTTATCGAACACTCGTACCATATGTCCCTGATGCCCTCATCTTTACCGAGCTAACCTCCCGGCAGCGCAAGCCGTGAGGAGGGTCGCGTCGAGGTGACGAGCGACCAGGGTGAACGCCGTTATCCCAGGTGGCAGCGGTCGGTGGGTGCCGGGGCCGCTGCGCGGTGCGTAGAGCCGAGGGTCATTCCAGGCAGCGGTCGGCGGGAAGGAGTTCGGCGCGCATGTTGCGCTCCATCATCCGCAGTGACGCCTCGGCGAGGTCGGGATGGATGTGGGCCACGCAGTCGGAGGCCACCCGGACGGAGAAGTCGCGCACGTAGGCGTCCAGGGCGCTGTAGAGCACGCACTGCTCGGTCACCTGGCCGGCCAGCACGACGGTCTCGACCTCCTCGCGGCGCAGCAGATACTCCAGCGGCGTGCCGAAGAACGCGCTGTGGCGCACCTTGGGCATGAAGGCGCAGTCGGTCGGTGGAAGCACCGGCTCGACCAGGTCGGGGCGTCGTCCCTCCAGGGCACGACGTCGCAGGTCCTCGGCCGTGGCGGCGAAGTCGCCGTGGTTGTCGTTGACCACAATCAGCTGGGCGTCCCGATGCCGGTGGGCACGCCTCATCAACTCCGCCAGAGGCTCCACGATCTGCTCGGCGCTCTTCTGCAGCGCCTCGGCGTCCTCGTGGTCGTAGGGATTCAGCATGTCCACCACGACCACCGCGACAGCACTCATGTTTCCGTCCTCCGTGATCCGGGCCGAGGGTGATCACGGCTCTCGCGGGGCAAAACCATGATCACCCTTCGGCTTCAGCCCTGTCCGGTCTCTTCCTTGCCGTATCCGAGTGCCTGCGCCACGTCCGCCAGGGTCTCGAAGGTCTGTTCCGGCAGTGACCGCACCGCCCCGAGCACCGCGTCGGGTGCGCCCTGCTCCTCGGCTCGCGCCAGCAGGGTGGCGCGGTCGGCGGGGAAGGCGTCGGCGCCGCTGATCCACCGGGCCAGCTCGCTGCGGGCCTGCACGCCCTGCGGGGTGATGCCCTGCGGGGTGCCGGGTTCGTGGCCGGGCGCTCGTGATGTCGGTGTCATATCGTTCTCCCTCGATGTGACCATAAAGCTCGTCCCCTCTCGGAGCGGGCCCTGGCGTCAGGTGAGAGTCTCGTACGGGTGTTGGGTGTCATTCCCGGTATTTCGTCTCATGACGTTTTTGTGCCGGATGAGCCCTTACCCGCTCTCTATGGGGCAAAAATCCATGTGAGAAGGCCACCACCCGTTGACTCGCGGCCGACGCCGCGGGCCCGGCTCGCCGGTACAGACCCGGATACGGACCTGTTCAGCCCTGTTTGCCCATGGCCTGGCGGATCACGTCACGGGCTCGGTCCATCATCGCGACCGGTGTGCCCACCAGCAGGTTCTTGGTCGCCGACTCCACCCCGGGATGCGGGTGGGTCGGCGCCATCGCCTCGGCCGCCTTCACCCCCACCGCCATGGCCCGGCGCTCGGCGGCGTTGGTCTCGGCGCGCAGCTGGGTGAACTCGTAGCGCTCCTCGCTGCGGGCGTGGGCCGTCACCGCCGCCCGAAGCACCGCCAGGTTCTCCGCGAACCGCGGATCGTCGGCGCCGGCCTTGTCCATCTCCATGAGCAGTTGCTTGGCCTCGTTCTCCTCGGCCAGCCGGTCGTCCACCACCGCGTCACCGCCCTCGATCTTGTGGCGGACGTACGGGTGGACGATCTCCTCCTCGGCGGTCTCGTGCACCGCCAGCAGCCGCACCAGGCGCTGGAACGCCTCCGGTCGCTCGCTCGGCGAGGCCTTCTCCACCTCGTCGAACAGGTCGCGGATCAACGCGTGCTGGGCCAGCAGCAGATCCACCACATCGTTCTCGCCCATCAGCTCGGGCACCGTCTGACGATCACCCATGTTCTCTCTCCCCTCTCCTCTTGTCCGGCCTGCCCTACCCTTTTGGAGCGGGAAATCCATCCGAGGGGGCGCGGGAGAGCGTAAGCGAACCGATAATTTCCCTACGGATGGTCCTGGCCCGCCCTGGGCGTCACCTCTGCCATCCGCGACCAGCCCTCGCCGGGCACCTCGACATTGATGATCTCCGGCGTCTCCGCCACCACATCGGGCATCCAGGTCATGGCGGTCTTGAAGTGCTCCGATCCCACGTGCGCCTCACCGGCGGCGGACGAGGCGAACGCCTCCAGGAGAACGAACCGGTCGGGTGTGTCGACGCTCCTGGACCATTCGAAGAAGATGTTTCCCGGCTCGTCGCGAGTGGCCCGGGTGAAGTCGTCGACGAGTGCGAGCCATTCGTCGGCTCGCTCGGGACGGACGGTGAACTTGACGGCGATGAAGATCACGAATTGGCCCCTTCGGCTCTGTTTGGAATGTGTTTTCGTTGGAAGTCTGGCCTTGTCGGAAGGCGAGACGGGTGTCGCCAGGGACGACACCCGGCGTCATGGCCAAGATAAGTGGCGGACACCCTCGCCCGGGCACCGCCATCACCAGAGAAGGAGCGGATCATGCAGGCTCCGCCGTCCCCTCATCTGTCCCACCCGGTCATGTACCACCGCTGGTCCGAGATGACCTTCATGCACTGGCGGTACCCACCCGCCGTGATCCAGCGGCTGCTGCCCCCCGGACTCACGGCCGAGACCTTCGACGGCACGGCCTGGGTCGGCCTCACCACCTTTCTGATGGAGGACGTGCGGGCGCCGGGCGTGCCCGCCCTGCCGTGGCTGTCGCGGTTTCCCGAGACGAACGTGCGCACCTACGTACGGGACGAGCAGGGGCGTGACGGCATCTGGTTCCTCTCGCTGGACGCCGGTCGCCTGCTCGCGGTGCTCGGCGCGCGGGCCGGGTACGGGTTGCCCTACTTCTGGTCCCGTATGGCGGTTAGTGCCGTCGGCGAGCGGCGCGGCTACCGCTGCCGGAGGCGCCTGCCGGGGCCCGTGGGCGCGCGGTGCGACGCGATCGTGGAGCACGGTCCGCCGTTCACCGAGCCTGAGCGTGACGAACTGGCGCACTTCCTGACCGCCCGCTATCGGCTTTTCACCACGATCGCGAGTAAAACGGTCACCGCCCAGGTCGAGCACCCCGACTGGCCGCTGCGCCACGCCCGGCTGATCCATCTGGACCAGGACCTGCTCCAGGCGGGCGGCCTCGACGCACCCGATCATGCTCCCGTACTGCACGCCTCCCCCGGGGTGCCGGTAAGGATCGGGATGTGGACCCGGTGACGCGCGGGCTCTCCCGTCGGGCCCGGTGACGCGGGTCCTCCCGCCCGGACCCGGGGCCGTGGCGTGACCCGGGCCGCAGTGACCCTGGGCCGCGGTGACCCTTGCCTGAGGTGACCCCTGCCTGAGAAGGACGGACCGTACCCTCACCCCTGCCTGACGAGGAGGTGGCGCGGGCCGCGCAGGACCGCGCTCTGCCGGTACGGGGGCGGATCGGCGACGAGCCGGGGGTTCTCCAGGTTGCGTACGAGCTCGGTCAGCGCGATCTGCGTCTCCAGCCGGGCCAGTGGAGCGCCGAAGCACAGGTGGACGCCCCCGCCGAAGCCGAGGTGCTGGTTGTCCCGCCGGTCGGGATCGAACCGGTCGGGGTCGCGGAAGCAGGAGGGATCGCGGTTGCCGGAGGCGAGCACGAGCGTGATCTGCGAGCCCTTCGGGATGACGGTGTCCGCGACGGTGAGGTCGCTGTAGGCGGCCCGCCAGGGGATGAGATGCACCGGCGGCTCGTAGCGCAGCAGTTCCTCGACCGTCCGAATGATCATTTCGGGCTCGCGGCGCAGGCGTTCCAGCACGTCGGGGTGGCGCAGCAGCGTCAGCACGCCGTTGGTGATCAGGTTGACGGTCGTCTCGTGGCCCGCGATGAGCAGCAGGTTGGCGGTGCTGACGATCTCCTCGTCCGTCATGCGCCCGTCGGGTCCCTCGTCGTTGGCCAGCCGGGAGAGCAGGTCGTCGCCCGGCGGCCGGCCACGACGGCTCTCCAGGAGTTCGGCGAGGTAGGCCCTGAGGTCCTTGCGGGCCTGGATGCCCTCCCGCACGCGTTCCTCGGGGGCCGTCGCGGGGTTGAAGTCGAGCACCGCGACGATCGCCTCGACCCACCCGTGGAACCGAGGCTCGTCCTCGCGGGGCACGCCGAGCAGGTGGCAGATCACGGTGACGGGGAAGGGGTAGGCGAAGTCGTCGACGATGTCGATCTCGTCCTTGCTCACCAGGTTGTCGATCAGGTTCGTGACGACGGCCTTCAGGTCGGGGCGCATGTCGTCCACCAGCCTGGGCGAGTGCGGGGGGCCGAAGTACCGCATCGCGATACGGCGCAGCCGGTCGTGGCGCGGCGGGTCGAGGCCGATGAACGCCGGTGGGTCCTCGCGGCCGGCGGCGGCGGGGCCGGGGTTGTCGAGGTTGTCGGTGTTGGAGCTGAGATGCGGGTTGTGAAGCAGCGCGGTGATCTCCCGGTAGGTGCTGACGATGTAGCCACCGTCCTCCTGCCGGGCCACCGGGGTCCTGCGCAACTCGGTGTAGAGCGGGTACGGATCGGCCCGGCTGGAGTGGTCGAGGATGCGCTGGAAGACGCTGGACGAATGGGTGACTGTCATAGCCGCTTCTCCTGGTGTGTCGCCGGTACCGGCCGCCCCGGCCGGATCGGTTCGAACGGGTCGGTCATCCGGCCGGGCGAGTCAACAGGGGCAGCCTTCCGGCCGGGCGGGTCAGCCGGTTCGAACGGGTGAGCCGCCTGGCAGGACAGGTCGACGGCCCGGTTCAACGAATCAACCGCCCGGCCGCGCGAACGCCACGCGCCGCTCACTCGGCTCGTAACCGGTGACCACCACCGTCGCCCCGTGGGTGATGATCTCCCGGTCGGGGAAGTGGGCGGGCACGGGCTTCATGTCGACGGGCTGGTCGGGGGTGGGACAGGAGGGCGGGAAGGGGGCCGCCGTCTCGATCAGATGCCGGTAGTGGTCGAGCCACTTGGCGTTGTCGAAGCTGACCGCCGCGGTGACCCGGCCGCGATAGCCGTACGTGGCGACGAAACGGTGCTCCTCCACCGATCCCTGCGTCACGACGACCTCGTCCGACAGGACAGGTACACCGACGGACTTGATGTTGACGCCGAACTGCGTCGACCAGAACGCCGGCATGGACAGGTGCGGCCAGCGGTCGGTCGGTGAACTCACCATGTTGTGGGCCGCGACCTGGGCCTGTTCGACCGCGTTGGCCCAGTGTTCCAGCGACAGGAATCGATACTCGTAGACCGGGTGCGGGCAGCGTGCCACGTCCCCGGCGACGAAGACGTCGTCGGTGACGAGGCCGTTGACGTCGAACGCACGGCAGCCCGAGTCGCAGGCCACGCCCCAGACACCGGCGGCCAGTCCGGAGTCCCGCAGCCATTCGGTGTTGCGCACGCCGCCGAGGGCGACCACCACCACGTCGGCGTCGACCGTGGCGCCGTCGGAGAAGTGGGCCCGGCGCACCCGTCCCCGCTCGTCCCCCTCCAGTCGCGTGACCTTGACGCCGCAGCGCAGGTCGACGCCGTGGGCACGCTGGAGGTTCGCGGCGATCGAGCCGACCATGCCTCCCAGGGCTCCCACCAGCGGGGCCTCGGCGGTCTCGGCGACGGTCACCGGTATGTCGTGTCCACGGCACACCGAGGCGATCTCGGAACCGGCGAAACCGGCCCCGACGACGAGCACCCGGCCGGGCCCGGCGGCGAGCCGCTCCCACAGGCGGCCCGAGTCCTCGCGCGTGCGGACCACGAACACGCCGTCCAGGGCGGCCTCGGACTCGTCGGCCCAGGGCCTGGCGCGCACACCGGTGGCGATCAGCAACCTGTCGAAGGGGACCTCACGCCCGTCCGCGAGGTCCACCCGCATGCCCGCGAGATCCAGCCCGGAGGCGGGCACGCCGAGCAGCCAATGCGCGTCGATCTCACGGCGCCTCGGTAGCGCGGTGCCGTCCGCGGGCACCCAGCCGGTCAGGACCTGCTTGGACAGCGGAGGCCGGTCGTAGGGTTCGCACACCTCGTCCCCGACGAGGGTGAGCGAGCCGGTGAAGCCCTCGTCGCGGAGCGCTTCGGCTGCCCGCAGTCCCGCGAGGGAGGCGCCGACGATGACGATGCGGCCGTCGCGCGGGAACGTCTCCCCGCTCCGCTCGCCGGTCACACCGTTCTCGTTCCGGTCGTCGCGGCCGTCGTCGCGGTCACGGGCGGGATCGCGACGGTGTCCAGCAGGTCGACGAGGATCGCCTGGACCGGGCAGGCGGCCGCCGCGCGCAGGACTTCTTCCCGCTGCGCCTCATCCGGGTTGGAGTGGAACATGAGCGCCTCTTCGCCCTGCATCCGGAACGTGTCCGGGGCCAGGAAGGCACACTGCGCGTATCCCTGGCACCGCGCCAGATCGACGACAACCCTCATATTGACCATCCCTTCCAAACCTGCGTACGGCTGAGTGAGACGGAGAGAACCGGGAGAACGGGGTCGACTTCTGAGGTGGACGGTCTCGGCATCGTCCCGGCGGTTGTGACCGGGCGGGTGGCTTCGCGTGCCGTCAGAGACGCTGTGGATTCCGGAAGGCCCTGGAGGACCTGTAAGGCTCCGGAAGGCTCGCGGGCGCCGTGGGTGCCAAGGGATGGGTGTCGGTTTCCTGGCTTCGCTCTCCAGGGGAGGCCGGTGTCTCCGGCGTTCCCGAGAAGCCCGGCGGGCATCGCGGATGTTCTTCGCGACGTTATCCGATAGCGCTGACCTGGCCAGATAATCGTATCGCGGGCATTTGTCCGTGACGTCGGTCTTCCGCCAGATCACGGTCAAGGATTGCGTACGGAGAAGGGTGGAACCGAGGGCGGCGCGACGGGGGATCCGTTCACCGGGGCCGATGAACCGCGAAGGCCGCCGCCCTCATGAGCGGTGTTTTGGGAATTCTCCGGTTCCTTTTAGAACGAGACCTGGAGGTCTTAGAACAAGACCTGGAGTTCGTCCTGGCCTGGATCGTCCCGTGCGGGATCGGAGACACCCCGGTTGGGATCGGCGGCGCTGGAGGTGGGGACGGTCCGTACATGGTCCGTGGTGCCGGAGGTGGGAGTGAACCGCGCGGAGTCGGTGGTGCTGGAGACGGTGGCGGTCCGTGCGTGGTCCGTGGTGCCGGAGGTGGACCGTGCGGAGTCGGCCGGATCATCGAACCCGTTCCCCTCCGCTGGAGGGACAAGGCGCATGCGCAGACGGACGCGTGACCCCTGCTCCGTCTGGTCGATGGCGAACTCGTCGCACAGTTGGTTCATCAGCCACAGGCCGAACCCGCGGACCGTCCCCGTGGGACGTTCTCTGGGGACGTACCGGGTGGTCAGGAGCCCCAGGGTGTCGGTGACGTCGACGGTCAGGTGGGTCTCGTTCTGCCAGATGGCCAACGTGCCCTTGCCGCCGCCGTGCTCCAGGATGTTGATGACCGCCTCGTTGGTGACGAGGAGGAGGTCATCCAACCGTTCGCCCCGCATGCCTGCCTGAACGGCGTGATATTGGAGACGCTCCCGCAGACCGCTGAGGTCCTCGTCGATCGGCCAGTGCTGGCCGTGGTCGCCGGTCACGACACCCCCTTGAGATCGCCTTATCTGGCAGTCACCGGGGGGCGCGCCGACTTGCTCCAGAATCAGGGCGTTGCTGACGAGTTACACGATGCTAGACACCTGCCCGCTCATTGCCAACTTACGACCGCCAGGACCAACAGATGTTCGCTCGGTCGTGCTCCCGGAAGGTGGCGGCCGGGCGGGGCCGGGATCGGTTACGACGGCTGACTCGGTCGCAGTGCCTTGAGTGCGTCGGCCACGGTGGGCTGGATGCCGAAGGCGTGGGCGAGGCCGGTCAGGTGGAAGAGCCTCTCCAGGCGGGGATGCAGGTTGGTCAGGACGATGTTGCCGCCCCGGTCCTGGACGGTCTGGCGGGTCTTCAGGAAGCTCTGGATCCCCGTGGAGTCGCAGAAGGTCAGCTCGGTCAGGTCGATGACGAGGTCGCCCCTGCTCTCGCCGATGGCGTCCTGCAGGTCGTGGTGGAAGCGCTCGGCGTTGTTGTAGTCCAGTTCGCCGGCCAGCGCGAGGAGAAGTGTCTCCTGCTCGGCGGGATCGGACATGTCGGTCACGCGGACGGTAGCGCTCACGGATATACCTCTGCAGACGGTCGGTGGGAGGAGAGCACGGCCGAGAGACGGCAGCCGGGCGTGATGCCCGTATCGAAATGGGAGAGCATGATCACCCCGGGAGCCGGGGCGGGGGCCGATCCGGTCACTCTCAGCGTACGATCCTCCGAATTCCTCTAGAGAACCCTTACGGTACAACTGAGGAGCAACCAGGCGTTATCCCACTGTGGTTACGGTGCCAGGACCCGCGGCCGGCACTGCCGTCCAGTCACACGGTTCGACGATCCGGAGCACGTGCGACAGAGACCGTCGCCGACGAACCCCGGCTCGCGAGATCAATGATCTGCCGTGTCCGTTCGACTGCTTTCCGTGACAGATCTCCTTTGTAGGGAAATCCGATCTTTCGAGGTGAATGTCCGGTTCTGTTGAGGGTAAGCCGAGAGCCGGGAATGAACGTCATGCGGGATCGGCTGACCAAGAGACCGCCGTACGACCGTATGGCGGCCTGGCGAAGGAGGACCACCATGCAGGCGGACGTCAAGCTCTCTCCCGGAGGCGATTCCTTCGTGGCCGAGGTGGACGGCAGGCCTGCCGGGCGGCTGGACCTCATCCGGCGCGATGGTGTCATCGTCTATCCCCACACCAAGGTCCAGCCGGAGTACGAGGGCCAAGGGATCGGCGCTGCGCTCGTCCGTACGGCACTGGACGCGGCCCGTGCGGAGAACGCGAAGGTCGTCCCCCTCTGCTGGTTCGTGCGGGAGTGGATCGACCGCCACCCCGACTACGCCGATCTCGTCGAAGGTGTCTGAACCTCCCCGGGCATGTCGTCGCCTGTTTTGAAGTAAAGGCCCATGTCGAGCGGGTTTGTGTCATTCGCGCTGCGCGTAATCGAGCCGGAGGGGTGAACGCGCTGGTCGTGCCGGTGGTGGGCGGTACCATTCCCGGGCGGTCGAGGACCGGAACCTCCGGGAGGGTAAAGTGGCCGCTTCACCGGGGTTATCGTGAGAACCAGGACGGTTTCGCGACAAGACTCACGGTAGGTCGTGATCGTCGGAACGCGTGCCGTACGGCATGATGCTGAAAATCACCCGGTTGGTGTAGATCGGCCCTGGGCCTGTCGTACGGACCGGATCACCGCCCGATCCCTTGCTAGGCTGCAGGGAACCGTTCGAACCGGGCGTTGTCTCACCCCGGCAGGTGAGACTTCTCAAGAAGTGGGGTCACACCGTGAAGAAGTTGCTCGTTCTGGCGCTCGTCGCCCTCGGGGGGCTGCTGGTCTGGCGCAAGGTGCAGGCCGACCGCGCCGAGCTTGACCTGTGGACCGAGGCCACCGGCAGCGAAAACTGACATACGCGGCTACCGATTCGGGTGCTTTCATGGTCCTTGCCCAAGATGGAATAACACCCATCAGGCTTGTCTGCCTGGATCTGGCAGGCACCACGATCGGTGATGTCGCCATGGTCGAGCGGGCGTTCGCCGAGGCGATCGCCACTCAGGGCATCGTGCCCGGGACCGGTGCGTACGCTCGTGCCATGGTGCACGTGCACCGGTCCCGGGGATGTCCCACGATCGATGTCTTCCGAGGCATTTTCCCGGACAACGAAGCCCAGGCCCAGGCGGCCAACCTGACCTTCGAGCGCTCCTACGAGGGCGCCATCGCACGGGCGGGTCTGGCCCCGCTGCCCGGGATCGTCGGGGCACTCGACAGGCTCCGCGGCGCCGACGTCAAGATCTGCATCACCACCGGCTTCAGCCGCGTCACCCTCAGCCGCGTGCTGAGCGTCCTCAGCTGGTCCGACAGGATCGACCTCGCCCTGTGCCCGGAAGACGCCGGACGAGGACGCCCCATGCCCGACATGATCCTCAATGCGGTCATGCGCCTCGGCATCGAGGACGTACGCCAGGTCGCCGTCGTCGGCGACTCCGAGAGCGAGATGCTCAGCGGTCGCCGGGCCGGCGCGATGATGATCGTCGGCATCATGACCGGGGTCCACAGCAGGGAACGCCTTCTCAACGGCGGAGCCACCCACATCCTTGACTCCATCACGTGCCTGCCCGGCCTTCTTGGCGTGTCCGCCGAAGCACCCTTGGCCGCCGCATCCCGCTGATGGGGAAGTAGTCCGGCCCGACGGCGGGGAAAACAAGGCCGCACAGAGATCAGTCCTTGACCGCTTCTCCTGCGGGCGAATGGGAATCTCCGTGCATTCGACCGCCATCCCCAGAATGTCGTATCAGGGGAGGACGTCGAGCCGAGTGTTACCGGTCGGGTTCTGCGTCGTGGCTGCGGGGGAGGTCGTAGCCGATTTCCCAGTGTTCGCCGGACATTCGACAGTCGTTGACTTCCAGAATCTGTCCGTCTGCGGACCGAGTGGTCCGGATGAGGCGTAGCAACGGGACGCCCGGCGCGAGCTTCAGGGAAGTCGCTTCGCTCTCGGACGGTGCCGATGCGACGACGACCTCCGACCATTGCAACGGAGCATGACCCGCCTCTTCGAGGCGGTCATAGATGCCGCCCGGCCCAGTGTCGGCCTCGGCGAGAACGGTGTCTCGGGCCAGGTCCGCCGGAAGGTAACTCGTGGCGAGCTGGACGGGATCCCCTGTCTGCGGATCGCCCATCACCCGGTCTCTGATCAGCACCTCTGTTCCCGGCTTAATGCCCAAGGCATGCGCAATGTCATGAGGAGCCGGCCCCCAGCGGACCACCGGAGGACGCAAGGCGGTCCAGGGGCGTGCGGCCGGATCGAAGTAGTAGCCGCGCTCGTCACGGTGGACCATCCGGGCACGAGTGATCCGGTTGCGCTCGTGCCGTTCCCTGACCTTTGTTCCACCTCTGCGGACCGGTGTCAGCAACCCTTCGGCGCTCAGTTGAGCGACAGCTCTGCGTACGGTCGAACGGCTGACACCGTGAAGTTTTTCCAGTTCTTCCTCTTTTGGAATGGTGTCTCCCGGTCGATATGCGCCATTCAGTATCGCTTCACGAAGTGAAGCGGCAACGGCATGCCATCGCGCCAAGTAACTTCTCTCCCTTCGAATACATCAGTATCTATTGACAGGGATTCGATGACCAGTCGAGACTGAATAGGTAGCTATCTATTGGAGAGGAGGTTGTCCGAGATGCCCACACTCGCTCACAGAATCTTGATCTCGGTCACGTGGCCAGCGAGAACTCGGCAATCTCCGTCTGCCTCCACGATGAGCACCGGAATGCCCTCGCCCAGGCGTAGTCGTCTGCGCTCCTCCGGGGTGGGCATGCGGGTTCGAACGATTGCCGGACCTCGAAGAGACACCGAGACAGGCTCGACTCGATCCCGAACATATGACCCGTCTCGGCTCACGGTACGAACAAGACCTTCACCGCGTAACTGGGCCAGCGCATCGCGAAGGGCGTCCTTGCCAACGCCGTATTCATGAGCAAGGCGCGCTTCGGGCAGGAGTTTCTGTCCGGGTGCGAGACTCCCGTCTTCGATACGCCGACGCAGGTCATCGGCGATCTGGTGGTAAGCGGGAACGTATGAGTCCGGGTCGATGCGCACGAGAGCATCGCAACAGGCCTCTTGGCTACCTCCCTTGTTGGCCAACAAGCCAACAGAATAGCGTCCAGGAAGTAACTTTTCGACCGATTCGCGGCGCTATCGCGTCGTACGCACACCTCGATCAGGAAGGGAGCACTGACCCGTGAACAACCCTGGTGCTGCGGTTCTCGACCGGGCCACGACGAGTGGCTGCGGTTGTTTCGTCGAGGTGCCGCCGCTGCCGATGGGGTGTGCGACCTGTGGACACGCCCCCTACGCGCACGGCTGCCCTGATCGGCCCGCCGATCACGAGTACGGTCAGCCTTCCGGTGACCTGCTGGAGGTCCGGCTGCGGGTTCGTCGTACCGGAGACCGTTCCCTGCCGTGCTTCGAGCCCGCCCCGGCCCCGGCCGAGGGGATTGTGGCGATACCCGAGCAGCGTCGTCCCGAGCGGAGCCCGGCCGCCGAACGGCTCGTACCGGTGTCGTCGCCTCGGCGGAGGTCCTGTCGCCCGCGCCCGGCGTCGCCGTCAGGGACCGCTCTCACCGGGCCGCCCCGGCTCGGGGGTGGACGCCACCTGGTGTCTCGCTTCGGGCGAAGAACCACCTGCGCACTGAACCGCTCAGCGGTCACTCCGTCTTCGTGCCGGTCACCTGGCCGGTACGGCGAACCCCTCCATTTCATGAGGCAGGCCCGCCCCACGCTGCCAACGACCGGGCGGGCCCTTGATCGGATCGAGGTCCAATCAGTGACAGATGGTAGTTCCACCCACCCAGAGCCCACCAGTGGTTCCACGGCGACGATTCCCGGCTGGCGGCTGATCCTCAGCGACGCCGGACGGCTGTGGGCCAGCCGCGAGCGGCCCTTCTCCGAGGTGGCCACCCACGCCGGGGCCGAGCGAACCGTAGACGCCGACGACCTGGAGACGTTGCGGGCCGAGACCGAACGGCAGGAGACCTTCGCCCGCGAAGCGGAGGAGGCGGCACGAGAACAGGGGATACGGGAGATGCCGGAGCGGGAGCAGGCCGGGCAGGTGATCTCGTGATCCGCCGCTGTCTGTCCGCCGCCCGGGGGCGTCACCGCGACGGCCAGGCCGTCATCGCGGTCCCGTGCTACACCTGGGACCACCAGGCACGAGCCGAAGCCGCGATGCTGCAGGCCACCAGACCGGGCTGGTCGGTGCTCTACGGCACCGGCAGCCGTCTGTTCCACGCCATCGCCACCTGGCCCACCCCGGAGCCGCTGATCATCTGCGACCGGACCCTGGAGGGGCTGAGGATCCAGATGTACGAGGCCGAGACGGCCGTCCTCCACCGCTGGGCCCTCACCTCCAGCTCGGTCAACATCGGCCACTTCTGACGAACGGACACGGCGGCCCCACCCCTTCCCCGGTCCAGGGGCCGCCGTGCCGTCCACGACGTA
Organism: Streptosporangium sp. NPDC006930; assembly: GCF_040635605.1. NCBI lineage: Bacteria > Bacillati > Actinomycetota > Actinomycetes > Streptosporangiales > Streptosporangiaceae > Streptosporangium > Streptosporangium sp. NPDC006930. The sequence goes on from NZ_JBEYID010000013.1 coordinate 106,143, forward strand.
CCGCGCGAGGACGAAACGCGGCGCGTCACGCGGGTCGCCCGCCCGGCCCGCCCCTGAACCGGCGCGACCGGTGCGGTCCGTGACGTACCCGACGTACCGCCTCCGCTCCTACGACCCAGGTTTGCTCGCTCGGCTCAAGCCCGTACCGGTCCGCCCGACGAGTTCATCGCCAAGGCCGGTCCCATGCCCTGAGCCCCTCTACGACCTCCGGTTGTCTCGCTCGGTACGACATGCCGGCGTCCCGCCAATCCAATTGGCGCCGGAGCGGCTCCTGTTGCTACCGTGTACGACTGAAGCAGGTCCCCTCTGAGGTGCCCGCTTGAGTAGCTCGGGGCCTTAGCTCAGTTGGCAGAGCGCCTGCTTTGCAAGCAGGATGTCAGGAGTTCGAATCTCCTAGGCTCCACTCCCTCTCAGACACGAAAAAGCCCAGGTCAGGCATGTTGCCGTAACCTGGGCTTTGATCTTCATTCGGCCTTCTTTCGCTTCCGTGCCCGTTGTGTGCCCGATCCCTTCGCAAGTGCCCCACGGGCGAGGCCGTCGAGCTTCCGTGCCACCTTCCGTTGCCGCTCGTCGGTCGAGTGCTGGTAGACCATCGCCGCCCGCGTGCTGGAGTGGCCCATGCGCTCCATCAGCTCCCGGATCGACGCCCCGGCGTTCGCGGCGAGGGTGTTGCCGGTGTGCCGCAGGTCGTGAAAGTGGACCTTCGGAAGGCCCGCGCTTACGAGAGCCTGAGCCCAGACGCGGCGGTTGAAGTTGGTGTTCCGGAGTGGACCGTCGTCCGGCCCCGCGAAGATCAGCCCCTTGTCGCCGTCCTGGGTGAAGTCCTTCACGTGCGCCCGCAGGTCCTCGATGATCAGATCGGGGATCACCACCGTCCGCTTGCCCGCTGCCGACTTGGGTTCGGTGAAGACAAGCCCCTTGCCGGTGAGCTGCATCAACTGACGCTCCACGCGCACGGTCCCGGCGTCCAGGTCAAGGCGGCGGCGCGGCGCGCCGCCGCACCCCCGGCCCTCCGCCCGCCCGCCGTCCGGACGTGCGGCCTGGGGGCCGGTCCCGGACGGCGGCGGGACACCCGGCCGGGCGCCGCACGCCATCCCCGCCGTACTGACCGTTGACACTCCGGCTGGGGGTTGCCGCGCCACCGCACAGGTGCAGCCCTCACGATCGCCACTTCCTGGCTGGCCGCCACACCTGCTTGGGGCGATCGACGAGCCAGGGTTCGTTCCTCACCCTGGCTCCCCGGGGAGCGTGGCTGATCACCGTGTTTGGTGCGGGCAGTCCAGTAAGGCTCTGTACGGATGAAGGTGGTTGACCGCCGAACTTCCTAGAGGCTGCTCACGGAAACATGTCGTGCCCATTAGGCTCCAACCGTGATAGCGGTAGTCGACTACGACCACGCATGGCCGGATCGGTTTGAGGTGCTGCGCAAGGAGTACGCCAAGGCATTAGAAGCCGCCAGCGTGCCTGTGATTTCCATCGAACATGTCGGTAGCACGTCAGTCCCTGGGCTGGCCGCCAAGCCGATCATCGACTGCGACATTGTGGTAGCAGAGCAAGATGTCGAGGCCGCCACGGACGTCCTGATTGGCCTAGGCTTCTCGCCGTTGGGCGATCGGGGAATTCCCCAGCGATGGGCATTCAAGGAACCCGCACGACTTGCCGGGACCAACACCTACGTCATCGTTGATGGGTCGCTGTCGCTCCGCAATCACCTCGCGGTCAGAGACATCCTGCGAACCAACTCGAGACTTCGTGACCAGTACGCCGCGGTGAAGAAGCGCGTTGCCGGGAAGGCCGCCAACATCGACGACTACGGCCGAGGGAAGAACGCGATGGTGCAGGCCATCCTCGTGGAGGCCGGTCTGAGTGACGGTGAACGAGCATCGATAGATAGCAACCAGGTGCCGTCATGAGATGAGCTCTGAGGTGACGAACGGCTCATCGCGACTACGCACTGCAAGGCGCGCGCGCCGACCGCCTCAGCACCGCCTGGGTTGCAGTTTGGGTTGCAGTTCACCGCCGTACCAGCTCGTTCCAGGAAGACCATCGAGGGGTGTTGGTCCAGGTGGGACTGTCCTGAACGGTCACGCCCCGAGCTGCTAATGCGGAAGGGGCCGGCCTGACGTGTGGGCCGACCGGTCCCCGCTTCAATACGTCGTCGCGGTGTGAGCCGTAGTTAGCTGCCGGGCGGAGGCGTGGCGTCACCGATGTCGAAGGCCGATGGGTCGTCGACGACCTGGCACGGCGCGACGGGGCCGTCCGTCAGGCGACCGGAGAACTGCCAGGCGACCCCGGGGCGTTCGACCGTGGGCTCCACCGGATTCTCCATCACCTCGATCAGCACGATCTGCCCGGGCTTGATATATCGGGGGTAGATCGTGATGCCGTTCTTGGCGCGGATGGCCTTGGCGGATGCCGTGTTCATCGCCCGCTCGCGTACCCGGGCCTGCACGGCGGGGTCCTTGCTCTTGAGTTCCTCGGGTGTCGTGGTGGTGCGGTCACCGGGAACGAAGGGGGCACGCGCATCTCCGCATCGCTTGCCCAGCGGAAGGTAGACGATATCCGCGGGGACACCCAGGTGGGCCATGTCCTCCTCGACTTGGCCGGGGTCCCTGAACTCGTTGATTCGCAGGTTGATCGAGCCGTCTGGGTTCTTGGTCAGGGCGTACGCCGGGGCCTGCGGCCCGAAAACCAGCGGGACGGCGACGGCAGCGGCGGCGGCGAGCCCGACGACGGCTGCCCCGCCCACGATCCTGCGGCGGTTCAGGCGGAGACGAGTCGGTGCGCGCCCCTGTGCCGCCCGTGCGGAGATCTCCGCCTTGAGCTCGTCGAGCAGTCTGTCCTCGAAGGTGCCGTTCATTTCGTTCCTTCCATCAGCGGAATGACGCCGGGAGCCTGCCGAATGGCGCGCCGGGCCCGGTGGAGTCTCACCCGGGCGGTTCCTTGCCGGATGCCGAGCACGGCGGCGGCCTCGGCTGGGCTGAGGCCGTCGACGGCTACGAGCTCCAGTAGGGCCCGGTCGCGCTCCGGCAGTGCGGCCATGGCCTCCAGGGCGCGTCGCGCCGGGGATTCGGCGTCGATTCGGTCCTCCAGCCGTGAGATGTCGTCGGCCTCCAGCAGCCGGCGTCCCGTGATCCGGCCGGTCGCTCGCATCTCTCTGGCGGAGCGTCGCCGCTCGGCTAGGACGGTGTTGCGCGCCACGCCGTACAGCCAGGCGATTTCGCTGCCCTTGCCGGGCTGGTAGGTGTGTGCCGAGTCCAGGACGGCGAGGAACACCTCGGCCGTGAGATCGGCCACGGCGTGTGGATCCGGCACGCGCCTCACGAGGAAGCGGGTTACGGCCTCGACGTGGGATCGGTAGAAAATCTCGAAGGCCTCGGGGTCCTGGACTATGTCTGTCAGTCCCCTGCGTTCAGGCAGCACCGAAGCTCCCTTTGTCATACGTGCGTCTCATCACACCCTTGCTTGGACCAAGCACGGCACACCGTTACACGGACTGAGCCTTCCGTTGTCGAGGCCGCTCGAATGGCGTGCCCGTTGCGTGCCCGATAGAGAGGGAAATGAGGGGAAGCAGCGGGGAGCCACGGGGAACGCGATCAGGGCGCGGAGCTGCGTCTTCGCAGGTCGAGCAAGATCGGCATGCGTCTTTGCAAGCAGGATGTCAGGAGTTCGAATCTCCTAGGCTCCACCAGCCAAAACACCTCTCAACCGGTCTTGGTGTGCGGCATTCGGGCCATCAACGGGCCATTGGCTCTTCTGAACCGTTCCGCCGTCATCGTTCTTCTGCTCGGCTTCCACCCGTGCGCTCAGCGCGTCGGCGACCCTCTGATCGGCGTCCCGCGTGGCGCGCTGATAGATCGGTGCGGCCCGGTCGCTGTCGTAGTGAAGCCCCTTGACGCCCAACTCCTTGAGCGCGTCCGTCCATCTGGCCTCACGCCGGAAGTTGTTGCCTCGCAGGAACCCTTCCCGCTTGCCGAGAAAGACGAAGGCGTCCGGCTCGGTACCCACGAACTCCGCCAGGTGATCGGAGAGTGCCGGGATTATCGCCAAGGGGCGGCGGCGCTGCGTGCCGGCGCCTGGCCCTGTGCCTGCGGCGCGCGCCGGACATGCGGCCTGGGGGCCGGTCTCGGCGCGCGGGCAGGGACTCCGAGCCGTCGCCGTACGCCAGCCGCGCCGCTCGGACCATGCGGTCCGCCCCTGGTCACGCCGCCGCCCAGATAGGGCCTTACTGCTCAGGAATCAAGTACGGCGGCGACGGCTTCGATTTCAACGAGCTGGTCGTCGTAACCAAGCACGGTGACTCCCATCAAGGTGCTCGGTACGTCATGGTCACCGAACGAGTCCCGGACTACCTTCCAGGCAGCCACCAAATCCTCCTGCCGGGTGGACGCGACGAGAACCCTTGTGCTGATGACGTCCTGCAATGATGCGCCAGAGGCAGTGAGAGCCGCCTGCATGTTCTCGATGGCTTTCGCTGCCTGGCCCGCGTAGTTCCCAATCGCTGCCGTCGAGCCGTCCTCGTTCAGGGGACACGCTCCGGCGAGGAAGATGAGTCGCGACTCGGCAGGCGCCGTGGCTGCGTAAGCGTACTGGGCGACGTCGGACAGAGAAGCGGCACGGATCAAAGTAATGGCGCTAGGCATGGTCACTCGGTTCCTTTCATATCGGGTACAGAGCGACCATCCTGACGTGGGCCTCCTACCTGCCGCCTCCTATTTTCACAGGCCAGGCCGCCCGTACCTCGCGGCCCGCCCATCGGCCCACGACCGGGCCCGTGCCAGTCGTCACGGCCGCACCGGGTAGGGCCCACGATGCCGTAGAACATCCCCGGCGGGATGCTCAGGCTGAGCCGGTCGACGGCGAGCACGGTACCGAAGCGCCGGGTGAGGTCCGCCACCTCGATGGCAGGGACGGAGGGGTCCAGCACAGGTTCTCCCGAACGCTTGAAGAGGAGATATCGGCAGGAACGCGCGTCACTCGGCTGTGTGCGCGAGGATGGCGTCGCCCAGTTCCTCGTGTGTCTCCGGCGGCAGCGTGTGCCCCATGCCCGCCACGATCATCAGCCGCGCCCCCGGGATCTGCTCGGCGATGACCGCGCCGTGACCCGGTTTGACCGGCTCGTGGCTGCCCTCGATGACCAGTGTGGGAGCCTGCACCCGGTGCAGCACGCCCACCGGCTCGAAGTCGGGGTCGGCCGCGGCGGCCAGCCGGTGGTTGGCCACCGCCGACAGGTCGCGGGCCCGGTCGTAGATCCGCTCCTGCAGCCGGCGTGCCGCGTCCTCGTCGAACGGCAGCCCGGTGCTGTGCAGTACCCGCTGCTCGGCGATCATGCCGTCGATCAGCGCGCGCCGGTCCTGCGGCGGTGGGGCGGCCATCAGCGTGCGGTAGAAGGCCACGAACTCCGGCGCCGGCTCCGGCAGACCGCCTTCGGGCTGCGGCTGCCCTGTCAGGGCCCGCATGAGTACCTGGCCCTCGCCGCCACCGAGCGGCGAGGAGGCGATGACGGTCAGCGAGCGCACCCGCTCCGGCCGCTCCACGGCGATGAGCTGACCGAGTAGCCCGCCGGCCGAGTGGCCGACCAGGTGCGCGCTCTCCAAGCCGTGGGCGTCCATCACGCGGTAGACGTCGCTCTTGATGTCGTCCCACGTGTACGGCTCGGTAGCGAAGTCGACGGTGCCGGACATACCGGTGTCACGGTGGTCGTACCGGATCACCCGGCGGCCTCCGGCGGTCAGGCGGCCGACGAACTCGTCCGGCCACAGGATGCCCTGCGACATCGACCCCATGATCAACAGGATCGGCGCGTCCGTCTCGGCGCCGAACTCTTCGCTCCAGATGTCTGTGTTCTGCATGTCTCAGAGCATGTCGTCCTCGGCTACGGGCGCCTTCTGTAGAACTACTAGTCGCGCCAGATCCGTACGGGAGCCGATGCCCAGCTTCGGATAGATCTTGTACAGGTGGTACTCGACCGTGCGCGGGCTCAGGAAAAGCTGGGCAGCGATCTGCTTGCTCGACAACCCGTCGGCGACCAGGCCCGCGATGCGCAGCTCCTGCGGGGTCAGCGCGTCCAGCACGGCCGCCGGTGGGGCCTGCCCGCTCTCCCCTGCCGCCCGCAACTCGTCCTGCGCGCGCCGCGCCCACGGCCGTGCGCCCGCCCGCTCGAACGTCTCCCACGCCATCCGCAGGTGCGCCCGCGCCTCGCCCGGCCGCTGCGTGCGGCGCAGGCGCTCCCCCAGCAGCAGGGCCGTCCTGGCCGCCTCGAAGGGGTTGGTGTGCAGCCGCAGCGCCTCACCGAAGGCGTCCTCGGAGGAGTCGGCCAGGCCCCGGCAGCGGGCCAGCAGCGCGCGCGACTCGGATGTCGCGGCGTGCGCGGCCCCCTGCTCGTACGCGACCAGCGCCGCCCGCGCGCCCGCCTCGTCGCCCGCGCCCACGGCGGCCTCGACGCGGTCGGGCCCGGTTCGCCACACCACGGTCGGATGCCCGGCGCCCGATCCCGGCGCGGCGATGGCCGTGAAACGGTCGTGTGCCGCCACGTAGCGGCCCAGACACAGGTCGAGCAGCGCCAGCGCGTACGCGGCCATCCCCGCGTGCAATCCCACCCGGTGCGGGATGGCGATGGCCAGCGCCTCGCGGGCCTGCCGCTCGCAGGACTCCTCCTCGCCGCGCAACGCCGCCAGCGCCGCCAGATTGGCCAGGTGCGCGGCCACCGTGTTCTCGTACCCGGCTTCCCGCGCCAGCGCCAGGCCCTCCTCGGAGATGGCCTGACTGCGCGCCAGCCGACCGGCGATGCGCTCGGCGGTCGCCACGAACTCCAGTACGACGGGCAACTGCCCGGTCATCCCCGAGACCCCGGCCACCCGCCCGGCCCGCTCGGCCATCTCGGTGGCCAGGTCCGACTCGCCCAGAGCGCTGGCCGCGGCCGTCGCCCACAGGTACCCCGTCGCGTCCTCCAGCTCATCGACCCGTGCCAGCGCCCGCCGCAGCAGTCCCGGTCCGGCGGCGTCGCCGTCCAGTGTCAGGCCGATCCCGGCCACCGTGTCCCGCAAGAACCCCTCGGGGTGCGCGACCGCCCGCCGGCCGAGCTCGGCGATGGCCGCCGTGTCACCGACGTACGAGGCCGCCTCCACGGCATCGGCCAGCATTTCCAAGCTGTCGCCCGCCGCCAGGATCCGTACGGCCTCGGCGGCGTTGCCCGAGGTCAGTTCGAACCGGCCCCGGAGCCGGGCGATCTCCATGGCGAGGGTGGCATCCCCGCCGGCCCGCTCGCGCGCCTCGGCCAGCAGCGACTCCGCCTGTCCCGGGCGGCCGCCGAGCCAGGCCGCGACGGCGGCGTCCTTCAGACGGACGGCACGGGTGCGCGGCTCGGGGGTCAACTCGGCGGCCCTGGCCAGGGCGCCGGCCGCGTCGCCGTATCCGCCGCGGTCGCGCGCCCGCTCCGCGGCGGCCACCAGCGCAACGGCGACCTGCTCGACCTGGCCCAGGGTGGCTCCGGCCAGGTGCCAGGCGCGACGGTCTCCCGCGGTCAGCTCCGCCAGGACGGCGTGCGCGCGGCGGATGTCGGCGGGGGCGGCCGCCTCATAAATCGCGGATCGGATGAGCGGATGACGGAAGCGCACGCTCGTGCCCGACACCTCGGCCAGCCCGGCGTCCTCCAGCTCGGCCAACGCCGCCCGCCCGGCCTCGGCCTCCGTCCCGGGCCCGGTTGAGGTTGATCGGGCCGCGTTCGCGCCGGGTCGTACCGGTTGCTCGGCAAACAGCCGGTCGGTGGCGCGCAAGACCAGGCCGAGGTCGGCCTCGACGGCGGCGACCAGGGCGACCAGCCGGGCAGGGGCCGACAACCCGGTCACCCGGTCGCCGAAGAGCCGGGCTCCGCCGGGCAGCGGGTCGGGCAGCGGTTCGCGCCCGGCGAGTTGCGCGGACGTCAGACGGGCTGCGGTCTCACCCAGGGCGAGCGGGTTCGCGCCGGTCAGTGTGGTGAGCTCCCGTTTCACCGGGGCGGGCAGCGTACCGTGACGGGACTCCAGCAGTTCGGCCGCGGCGGACTCGGGCAGGCCGCGCACGTCCACCGTCAGCGGCACGCCCTTGACGGGCACGTCTCCGCGGATGGCGAGCAGCATCGCGATCCGTTCCGTCCCCAACCGCCTGGCGGCGAACAGCAGCGCATCGGCCGAGGCCCGGTCGACCCACTGGAAGTCGTCGACCACGCAGATCAGCCCGCCCAGCGCGGCCGCCTCGGCCAGCAGCGAGAGCACACCGGCCCCCACCAGGAACCGATCGCCGGCACTGCCCGCGGCAAGCCCCAGGGCCGCGCGCACGGCATCGCGCTGCGGCTCGGGCAGTGTGTCGAGCAGGCCGGCCACCGGCCACAGCAACTGGTGCAGCGCCGCGAACGCGAGGTCGGACTCGGACTCAACGCCGGTGGTCCGCAACACCCGCATCGCACCACCACGCGCGGCCGCCGCGTCGAGCAGGGCGGTCTTGCCCGCGCCCGCCTCGCCCCGTAGTACCACCGCGCCGCCGAAGCCGTCGCGAGCCCGCGTGATCACCTCGTCGAGTGCGCTGATTTCCGCAGTTCTGCCGTAAAGCACAAGCACCCACTGTAGGAGGCCTCCACGCCGTCCCGTCTCACGGAGTCGCCTCTCACGAACAGGGGTTATCAGCAAGCTGTGTTCGACTGCCGCTCCAGCCCTGACCGGCGCGGCAAGGTCCTGCAACTGCCGGCCGCTCAGCCCTGGCGAGCCTGGAAGGGAAGCGAACCGGCCGCCGTCTTCGGCATCGAGAACGTCAACGGCTTCCGCGGCCAACTGTCCCAATGGTCGCACCAGGGCCACATCAACAAGATCGGGCCAGTCCTCTACAAGCCCCATGCCCACGAGCACTTGACCCTTCGTCAGCAGGCTCTAAGTGATGGGCGCCCGGGGCGACCGGCAGGCACGGGTACGCGGCCCTCGTCGATCGCGCGATGAACGTCGCTGATCGCGTCCCGTACCTACTCGTCCGTGATTCGGACGACATACAAGGCATGCGCCTGTCCGATGCGGTGCTTCCGCGCCGACCGATAGAAGCGCAACTTTTTCGTGCCCACGTGATGTCGGACACAACCTCTGTGGTAGGGGTTTCCGGTCTGTAGCGCGCCGACCTTTGAAACGGCGCTCGTGTCCTGGATGTCGGCGGCTACGAAGAGGCCAGGGCGGATCGAGGGCTGCGGCCCGGGACCACTGGCGGGTCACCGGCGTTCGGACTTGAGTTCTTCGGTTGCCAGAAGGAGCTGGAAGACCTGCTCGGACGTAAGGTCGGGGTGGTTTCCGAGGAAGGACTCCACTGGGTCATCCGCGATCAGGTCCTTTCTGTGCTCGGCTTCCAAGCGCCACTACGGACACTACGGTCGTCGGTGAGCTTCTGAGCCTGAAAGGTGGGAGTTACGGTGGTCGGAGGACGAGTCCGGTCTGAGCGGTGACGGAACCACACCGTTGAGGCGGGTGGCCAGCTCACGGCGGGTAGTGATGCCGAGCTCCGCGTAGATGCGCTGCAGATGGTTGTCGACGGTACGGACCGAGATGCCCAACTGCTCGGCGATGTCCTTTCTGGGCATCCCCTGTGAGACGAGCAGCGCGATCTCCTGCTGTCTCCTGGTGAGCCGGGCACCGCTGCCCCCTGTGGTGAGGGCGGGAGTCCGAGCCCCCTCGCACCGGGCCGCGAGTAGCTGAGCGCGGAGTGCGGCGGCCTGGGCGCGACGGGAGTCACCGGCCTGCCGCAGGATTCCGGCGGCGACGCAGGTCGCCTCGGCGGCGAGGAGGTCGGCGCCGATGGCCTCCATCTCACCGGCGGCGGTGAGCAGCCGGTCGGGGCATTCTCCGGCCCAAGCGGCGGCCAGGTGGGCTCGCGCCCGGTGGAACCGGCCGCCGGTCGCCTCGGCGATCTCGGCCAGCCGCTCCGCGGCCTCGCCCGCCCCTCCGAGCCGGACGAGGTCGGTCAGCAGGACGGACTCGAACGCGATCTGCCCGCGTTCCCGGGCATCCTGCGCCGCCGCGGTGAGGACGGCCCGGGCATGGGAGAGCTCGCCTCGGACGGCGTGCAACCAGGCGACTCCCAACCGCTCCTCGGGTATGTGCACCGCGCACGTCAGCCGGTCGTACTCGGCCAGGGCCGCCTCGGCCGCCTGTAGATCGCCCTGCAGGGCGGCTGAGGCGGCCAGCCCGGAGAGCGCCAGCGGCAGGACGATCGCGGTGTAGGGACGTGCCGCTCGGACGAGCTCGGCGTACCAGCGGCGGGCCTGCCCCGGATGGCCCGCGAGCCACGCGGTACGTCCCAGGTGGAAGGCGAGGAGTCTCTGCTCGGGGCTCGGCAGACCCTGGGCGAGCGTTCGGTAGGCCTGCTCGCCCACCGTCCGGCTCTCGGCCAGGTGACCGCTCTCCGTCAGAGCCAGCATGAGGATGGACTGGTGCGCCGTCTCGTGGGTGGTCATGGAGTACAGCTCGGCGTCGACGGCTGCGCTGACGGAGATGGCGCGCCGGGCCCAGGTCACCGCCTCCTCACATCGGCCCAGGAACGCCAGCGTCGCCGACGTGGTCGTCACGGCGATCAGCCACGTCATCACATCCGGGCCTGGCCCGGAGTCCAGGGGGAGACGCGAGCACAGGGCGAGGCTGCGCGGGAACTCGCCCAGAGCGAAGCAGCCGGCGGCCTCGGTGGCGGTGAGGACCTGGTGGCCGGAAGGGCCCGCGACCCGGTGGCGGGCAGCTTCGATGACCTCGCGGACCGTCCGCTGCGAGACTCCCAGGCCCCAGATGAGGTTCTGTACTCGCAGGCCCGTCACGAACAGCGTCTCCTGCTCGTCGCCGGCGAGCGCGGCCGCCTGCGACAGTACGGTCTCGGCCTGCTCGAACTCGCCCGCCTCGTACAGTGCCTTGCCCAGGAGCAACCGGTATTGAACGCCATGCCATTCTTCGGGTACGGCGCGCAGCAGGGAGAGCGCATTGGCGTAGGCGCGCGTATGAATGGCCAGGGCCGCGGCCCGCATGAGCAGTGCCGGATCCGCCGTTCCGGTTGCCGCCAGCCGGTAGGTGGCCAGTCGCATCGCGTCCTCGCGCCGCCGGGCCCCGCTTCTCTCCAACAGGGAGAGGTGGCGCAGCAGCGTTTTCTGACCTCGGATCGTGGTGATGTCGGCGCGCAGCACCTCGCCGTAGAGGGGGTGCGCCAGCCGGACGGCGGTGCGCTGCCGTTCCCGGCCGATGACGATCAGTTCCGCCCGTTCGAGCTCGTCGAGTGTCCGGGGCTCGGCGTCGGCGGTGAGCTGAGCCACGGACAGCGGCTCGCACAGTGCCAGGGCCTCCAGCACGTCACGGCCCTCGGACGACGCCGTGGAGAGCCGGGAGCGGAGGAGATCGGTCAGGCGTCGCGTCCCCGGTAGCCGGCCCGGTGCCATCTCCCACAGCTCACCGTCGCAGGTCAGGATCCCGCCGGTCATCGCTCCGGTCACCAGCTCGCGCAGGTAGAGCGGATTACCGCCGCTGGCGGCGAACATCTGGTTGACCGTGTTGCGGCCCACATATCCTCCGAGGACCTGTTCCAGCAGCTCCTCGACCTGCGAACGCCCGAAATCGACCAGCTTCACCTGCTGCACCGAGTCCCCGCACGACAGCGCCGCCACCGCCGCGCCGGGCGGCTCCGCTGAGCTCACCGAGCCGAGGAGGAAGATCACGCCGACGTCCATCAGTTGCCTCAGCAGCACCACCGAGGTCACATCGAGGAGGTGGAGATCGTCCACTCCGATCACCAGCGGAGCCGGGTCGGTTCCGGACCGCGACAGTAGTCGCGCCACCGATGCGAACCCCGTGACCGGATCGGACAGGTCCGCCTCGGCGGGCAGCAGATGAGCGATGGTTCCCAGGGGAATCGAGGCAGCGGCCGCGGTGGCCACCGCACGGCCGATGTGCCGACCGGCTCCCTCCGCCCGTTTCAGGCACTCCTCGATCAGGCGGGATTTTCCTGCTCCCCTTGACCCCAAGACGATGAAACCTCTGACCCGAGGGTCTTCCAGGGACTCGTCGAACTTCTCCAGTTGCGATGCACGCCCCATGAGCGGCCATCGCCTCAGCAAGCCCTCCTGGCCCATCCCGTAGTACCTCCACCAGCCCTGCGTCCAGGGGCCTGGACGAATTCGTCGGTGTGCAGGCTCTGCAACAGGCACCGTTCAGGCGCTATGTCAGAAATATCAGGATATCGAAGGCGTTTCTTGACCTGTCGTCGACCCAGCCGCAAAAGAATGGGGATATATGCCGACGATTAATCTTATTTTGGATGACCGGAATTTGGTGAGATAGGAGAACCCGCGGAGATGGTGCGAGCGCCGGCCGGAAATTGAGTAATCGTCACTCATGACTCCTCCCCGGTGAGATCCCCATCCTGATGGGCGAACCGCCATCCGCCCGTGTCTTACGGCATGACGCCCACGGGCCGGCGGTGAGTCCCGGGCCCACCGTCAGTGTGGACGGCCGCCCTCTTTTTCCGGCCCGGGCGGGAAACCGTTCCGCCAATTACCGGAGGAGTCAGGGAAATGCTGTTCCGCCTGCTCGGAAGCGTTCGGATCGAGAACGCGAAAACATCCGTCGGTGTCAAGTCGGCGCCGGTCAGGGGAGTGTTCGCGGCCCTTCTCCTGGAGGAGGGGCGATCGGTTTCCACGGAGCGGTTGATGAGGTCCCTTTGGGATGAATCTCCAGATTCGGCCCGAAATAACCTGCGCCTGTACATGGCCCGGCTACGGAGCCAGTTGACGGCCTCCTCCTTGCAGGAGCGCTTGGTCACCCTGCGGGGCGGCGGCGGAGGATACCGCTTGCTCATCGAGCCGGACGAGGTCGATGTGATCAGGTTCAAGCGGCTCGCCGCCCAGGGCTTCGCCGAGTTGCGCGCCCGATGCACCGGTGCGGCCGAGGCGACGCTCAAGGAGTCGCTCGACCTGTGGCAGGGGCCCGCCGGACAGGACTGCGCAGCTTCCGAGCAGATGAGAGCCCGCTTCACCGCCCTTGACGAACTGCATCTGACAGTACGGGAACGCCTGGTGGAAGCCAGGCTGGGGCTGGGCCGCACGCTCGACCTCGTTCCCGAACTCCTTGACATCCTGGCCGCGGCACCTTTCCGGGAGACCTCATGGGCACACCTGATGCGTGCGCACTATCTCGGCGGCAACGCGGCGGGAGCGATCTCGGCGTGGGCCTCCGCCACGGCGACGCTCAGCGATCATCTCGGCCTGGACCCCTCCGCCGAACTGCGTGAACTCCATCTTTCCGTCCTTCGCCGGGACGACGACGCCATCCGCGGACCCTTCTTCCGTCACCGGAACGAGGAACCGGGTCCGGCGCACCCCGCCCCCGCGTGGCCGCGCCGGCCACTTTTCATCGACGGGAAGCCCGTCGCGAACTCCGCCGCCCCGGCCATGAGCCGCCACCCTGCCTGACCGGACACCGGCCGGGATCTTCCGTGGACCGGGCGGCGGTTCCGGTGAGCGTTAACCGGGCGCCTCACCGGCTACCTGTCGGCGAGAGGGCACCGACCACCTTGCCGACCACGTCCGTCACGGGGACGTATCCGAAATGGCGGGAGTCCAGGCTCTGTCCCGGATTGTCACCGAGCAGGACGAGGCACCCGTCGGGAACCGAGGGCTCACCCGCCCGGCGGGGTACCGAAGCGGGGACGGGATCCCCCGGGATGGCGGCGACCCTCTTGACGACCCGGCTGGGGGCGGGGCCGGGAGAGGACTCCCACGGGGGAACCGCCCCGCGCCGCCTGTCCGTTCCGACCGCGCCAAGACGCGCAGCATGCCGGATCCCGCCGTACGAGGGTGCCGCCACATACCCCGGGACGGCCACGATGTCAGCCACGACGACGTCTCCCGCCCGGATCCGGCCGGCGGGCAGGCGCCGTACCAGCACCTTGTCGCCGGACCGGTGGGTGGGATGCATGCTGGCGCCCGAGATGATCGCCACCAGGAGGTTCCGGCGAGCCCAGAACACCGCCGCGGCACCGGCTGCGAGCGGCATGAGGATCAGGGCGGGCGGAGCGGTCATCGACCGGCCTGTCCGGGAAGGACCTCCAGGTAGCCCTCGGCCTGCATGGAGAACAGGTCGGCGTAGGTGCCGCCGCTGGCCACCAGTTCCTCGTGGGTGCCGTGTTCGACGACGGTTCCCTCGTCGAGCACGACCAGCAGGTCGGCATCGCGCACGGTGTTGAGTCGGTGGGAGATCAGTACGTTGGTACGACCCGTGCGACGCTGCCGCAGCCCGCGGTGGATCTCGTATTCGGCCTCGGCGTCCAGGCCGGAGCTGGGTTCGTCCAGGATCATCAGGTCGTGTTCGGTACGCAGATGCGCGCGGGCCAAGGCCAGCCGCTGCCACTGGCCTCCCGACAGGGTCACGCCGATGGCGCCGGAGGTGTCCTCGGTGCTGTCCTCTCCCTGTAGGAACAGCCGTGACAGCAGGGTGTCGTAGGAACGGGGCAGGCGGCTGACGAACTCGTGGGCTCCGGCGTCGACGGCCGCGGCGGTGACGCGCTCGCGATCGTGCAGGTACTCCAGATCGCCCAGTCCGATGTTCTCGGCCGCGGTCAGGTCGTACTCCATGTAGTCCTGGAAGACCGCGCCGATGCGGGCACGCAGTCCGGCGGGGTCCAGTTCGCGCAGGTCGACGCCGTCCCACAGGATCGCACCGCGCTCGGGATCGTACATCCGGCACAGGAGCTTGATCAGGGTGCTCTTGCCCGCGCCGTTCCGGCCGATCAGACCCACCGTCCGGCCGTAGGGGATGGTCAGGTCGAGGCCGCGCAGTGCCCAGGGGTGGTCGGGAGAGTAGCGGAACCAGACGTCGCGGAAGACGATCCCGCGTGCCAGCGGCGCGATCGCCCGGGGAGAGCGGGCGACGGGCAAGTCGGGTTCGGCTGCGACCACCTGCAGGTAGTGGTCGAACAGCAGCAGTTGACGGTGGCACTGGGCGATGGTGTGCACCAGTGACACACTCGCGCTCTGCACGCCGCCCACCGAGGCGACCAGCAGCGAGATGTCACCGACGCTGATCCGGCCGCCGGCGGCGGCGAGCACCGCCCACAGCAGTGCCCCACCCGACACCGCGGCGCTCCCCAGGCCGATCAGAGCCTGGACGCTGACCTCGCGACGGTCCATGAGGCGGTTCTCCCTGTTGGACAGGCGCCGCTGGGCCGTCATGAGCTCACGCAGGTAGGTGCCGATGGCGAACAGCCGGATCTCCTTGGCTGCCTGGGCACTGGTCAGCAGGTCGCGGAAGAACATCTCCCGGCGTTCGATCGGGCTCAGCCGCCACGACAGACCGGCTCGGCGGCGGGCCATCGACAGCTCCACGGCCAGCATCGGCAGGACCGAGGCGAGGATCACCGCGGGCAGCCAGGGGGAGATGACCGTCAGCGACCCCAGGAAGCCCAGACCGGTGACGACGGAGCGGACGATCGACAGGACGGCGGAGACCATCACCCCAGGGGTGGTGGCGCCGTGCTGCAGTGCCATCTGCATCCGGTTGAGGAAGACGGGGTCCTCGAAACGAGCCATGCCCACGAAACGCTCGGCCGTGACGAACAGGCGTTCCTGGGCCAGGAGTCCGACGCGGCGTTCGATCTCACGGGAGGCGTACTGGGTGATATGCGGTATCAGACCGGTCACCACGATCGTGACGGCGAGCGCGATGCCTTCCCCCGCGATCGTGCCGGGAGCGGCTCCGGCGGTGATGTCGTCCAGCACCAGTTTGGTCAGCCACGCCGTCACGACCGGTGTCGGCGCGATCGCCAGTGTGAGCGTGACGAAGACCGCGGTGAACAGCGGGCTGGCCTGCCAGCTCAGCCGTACCGCGACGATGATCTTTCGCATGGGTCAGACCGTTTCCAGGGCGGCCGCCGCGTCCTGGATCAGGGTGCCGGAAGCGCGGACGACGCCGCCGGGGTCGACGATCGCCAGTGCCGGATAGGCCCTGACACCCAGCGACCCGCACACCGGCCCGCCATGGGTCCTCTCCACCACCACGGTGGCCACCGGTTCCAGCAGCGCGGCCTTCTCGGCCGTGCCGTCGGTGCCGACCACGAGGGCGAGTACGCGCTCACGGCCGGCGAAGGCCGGGGCGAACCTGATGAACTCGGGCAGCCGCTCCTCACAGGCAGGGCATCCGATGGAGAACGCCGCCACGAGGGTCGGGGCATCGGCGAAGAAACCCTCATCGAGAGGCGTACCGTCCGCGGCGGTGGTATGGAAGGCGCCCAGCCGTTCTCCGGCTTCGCGCATGACCGGTGGGAGGCCACCGGGCAGTGGATAACCGGCCGGGAGCGAAGCGGTCTGACGCGCCAGCAGTTCGCCCTGCGCGCGCAGCCTCCGGGCCACTCCCACGGTGAGAACGATGTCGAACGCGCACAGCACCATGACTGCGCCGACGAGCACCACGACGACATTCAACATGATCATCCTTAGTGGTTCCACGGTTACACGTTCGCCGTCGCCTGTGGTGGTCAGACGAGCGGCCGGAACAGCTCGGTTATGTCGTCGGCAAGCAGCACCAGAGCGGCCCCTGCCAGGCCGGTGACCGCCGCCGCCGCGACACCGGCCGGCTCCAGCGCGACGGATGCGGAGGCGGTGCCGAAGGAGAGCACCACCCCGGTGAACGAGGCGACGAGCAGCGCCCCGTTGTGGACGAGCCGCTCCGGCCCCACCGGTGTGGACGAAGGGCCGAAACAATTGCAGATCACGTGCCGGCGGAGGCGCACGGCCGTCGCGATCGCGACCGTGAACGCGGTCAGCAGCACCACCGCGATCACGAACCCGACGCCGACCGTGGACGGAACGGCGAGCAGCAGGGCCGTGGCCAGCTCACCCGCGACGACCGCGGGCGGCATGAGGGCTCTCGGCACCAGGGGCAGGCGCGGTGCCAGTTCACCGGTGGTGGCGCGGAAGGAGGCGTAGGCGCCGCGGGTGCGCATCTTGCCCGCCGCCGAGACCACGAAGACCACACCGACCAGAAGCCGGCAGCAGACCAGGACGTATTCCATGGAAACCCCTAATCTGAAGAGGGCGCCGCGACTCTTCGCCAGTCGCGGCACCCGTCCCTCCCTGATGGAGGCGGTCACTCACATGACGGGTCCGGCCGGGGCGGCCCGGATCGCCGGACGGCCCGGCTCAGCACACCATGAACGGTGGGCAGGGGGAAGGCGGGCACGGGTGGAGGGGGACGAAGGGCCCGTAAGGTGAGCTGTTGCCACCGCAGATCGGCGTGCCGCACGGCAGAGTCTCCAGTACCTGCGTCACACCGTCGCAGATCTTGACTCTCTTCAAGCCGATCGTGTTGTACGGGACGCCCCCGACGGGGGGGCAGGTGAACTGTTGCCACTGCTCGACGCAGGCCATCGCCTGCGCCTGCGTGCTGGGCACCAGGCTCTCCAACAGTCGGTCGGCGAACGACCGAACGGCTCGAACCATCGATTGACCTTCTTTCTCGTGACGGCTCCTCTCTCCGAGAGAGCCGAACGTTGCGATACGGATCAATGTAGGAAGCTCTCGCATGGGAACCGCATACAAGCGGCATGCTCGATGGTCGCTCCCTGGGTATGCGGTACGGCATGACAGCCGGCGTCACGTCCGGGCACGATTCCAGGGATGACGGGGTCGCGTCCACGGGGGTGGTTTACGAGTTTCCCCAGGTGGTGGGCGTGGCATCGTGAAATGATGGCGGCCGGCGCGTGATCCTTGCCATGCTGATCGGGGCCGATCAGAGGCCTGCCGGGCGATGCCGTTCAGCGCTGAGCGGCACTACTGGCCGCCCTCCTCCTTGTCGGCCGCGGACATCGCGAGCATGTCGTCGACGCACCTGCGCATCAGTTGCTCGAACTGAACGAGGTCCTGGTCGCTCCATTCGGCGAACGCGGAGTCGAGGAGCCTCTGCCGGGCCGCCTCGAGCGCGTCCGTGATGCGACGGCCCGCACTGGTGATCACGGCTTCCCTGACCCGTCGGTCCGCCGGGTTCGGACGCCGCTCGATCAAGCCGAGCTCGGCGAGTTTGGCCACCTGCCGGCTGACGGTGGTGTGGTCGCGTCCTGCCCGTTCGGCGAGTTCGACCACGCCGATCGGCCCGAACCGCCGGATCCCGACGATCAGTTTGAACAACGCGCGGTCGAGATCGATGTTCGCTTCGGCCATGAGGGCCTCGTCGCGTTGCGGCAGGTTCATGAGCGCGATCAGGTCGACGAGCGATTCATGCAGGCGCCGGAACGCGATGTGCCGGCGGTGTTGGGAAGCCATGCTCGCCACCGATGCCTTACGTGCCCTTGCGGACGGACGGGGAGGTGCCAAGGCGAGAATACCGGCAGCCTCCGGTAGGCCGGCGGTGCCCGGCGGAGACGCCGCCTTCGCATGACGCGGACGCAGATGCGGACGGCGAGGCGTGGCGGGGGCCGTGCCGTTCCCGCGATGGGTGATCGGTCACCTCAGGACCGGCGTGGGAACGGATGGCCACGACAATCCCCTCCGTGTAGACATGCTCATAATACACATAATTTTCCGTCATCGGGGCAGTGTGGTCGCAACACCTGGATCAGAACTTCTTTCATGTGCTGAAGGCCATAAAAGACCAGCTCAAGACGCTTTTTTGATAGCCGGAAAGCTGTCGGGGTGGTGTGTCCTTCAGGGGAGAGGGCTTGACGGTCGCTTCGGCTACGGAACATACTCCGTGCTAAATACACATAAAGCTGAATCGGGCGGGATGGGCTGCCTGGCCGGCCGTCACCAACGGAGAGGTGAACCGTGGCACGCAACGAAGACCTTGATGTGATCATCTGTGGTTCCGGCGCGGCGGGATTGACCCTCGCCATCGATCTCGCCCGCAGGAACGTCGCGTTTCGGCTGATCGACAAGGCGCCGCACCCCTTCATCGGCTCACGCGGCAAGGGCATCCAGCCGCGCACCGAGGAGGTGTTCGAGGACCTCGGCGTGGTCGACCGGATCGTCGCCTCGGGAGGCGAGTATCCTCCCCTGCGCATCTACACCCACGACGGACCGGTCGACAAACACGCCGGGATCCTGCCGGAGCCGACGCCTGCCGAGCCGTACCAGATCCCGCTGCTCGTTCCGCAGTTCCTCACCGAGCGCCGGCTGCAGGAGCGGCTGACCGAGCTCGGCCACGCCCCGGAGTACGGCTGCGAACTCGTCGGCTTCGATCAGGACGCCGACGGCGTGACCGCGCGGCTCGCCGCCCCCGACGGGGAGCGGACCGTGCGAGCCGCCTACCTGGTCGGCGCCGACGGCGGATCGAGCTTCGTCCGCAAGGCCCTCGGCATCGAGTTCCGTGGGAAGTCCCTCGGCGTGCGGGCGCTCGTGGCCGACGTGCGGGTCGACGGTGCCTCGTCGCGCGTCTGGCACCGCTGGGGCAACGAGAAGCCCGAGCGGAGCGTCTCGCTGTGCCCGCTCCACGGCACCGACATGTTCCAGTACATGGCCCCGGTCCCCCTCGACGTGGACGTCGACCTCTCGGCCGAAGGGCTCACCGCCCTGCTCCATGAGCGCGGCGGCCAAGACGACATCGTGATCCGCGAGGTGTCCTGGGCATCGGTGTTCACGATGCAGGCCCGGCTGGCCGACGCCTACCGGCGTGGGCGCGTGCTCCTGACCGGGGACGCCGCGCACTGCCATCCGCCGACCGGCGGACAGGGCCTGAACACGAGTATCCAGGACGCCTACAACCTTGGCTGGAAGCTCGCCGCCGTGCTCGACGGCGCGCCGGAGTCGCTGCTGGCGACCTACGAGGAGGAGCGCCGACCGGTCGCCGAGGCGGTCCTCGGCCTGTCCAAGAAGCTGCTCGAAGCGGCCAAGAACCGCGACATGCGCCGGGGGCGCGAGGTGACCCAGCTCGATGTCGGCTACCCGGACTCGTCCCTGTCGCTGACCAGCACGGAGCCCTGCAAGGGCGTGGCGCCCGGCGACCGTGCGCCCGACGCTCCCACCACCGGCGCGGGCGGGCTCGCCACGCGGTTGTTCAGCCTGTTCCAGGGACCGCACTGGACCCTGCTCGGCTATGAGCCCGGTGACGCCCCGGTCCCGGAACCGCGCAGAGGTCTGCGCATTCACGTCATCGGCGGCGACATCCTCGACACCGGAGGCCACGTCCAGAGCGCGTACGGGCTGTCACCCGAGCAGTGGGCGCTCATCCGGCCGGACGGATACGTCGCGGCCGTGGTCGGCACCGCCGAACTCGGCGCGATCGAGGTCTACCTCGACGGCGTCGGCGTCCGTCCCGTGCGGTGACGCGTTTCCATTCGAACACGACAGGTCCGCGCCCAGGCGGCGGAATCGCCGGTTCGGGCGACGCGGACACCGAGCGGTAGTCGCGGATCCCGGTGCCGGAACGACCCGAGTGCTTCACGGAAGCTTCACGATCTCGCTCGCACAAGCCACACGGCACGCCGGTTTCCTAGCGGTCATGGATAGCTCTCACCTCACGCGAAAACTCGTGGTCGCGACCCATGCCGGGCTGGTCGGGTCGCTGGTCGGCGCCACCGCCCTGCACATCGGATGGGCGAAGCAAGTGGACACCGTGCGGCACACGGTCAGCGACTACGCGCTGAGCAAGAACACTGCCGCGGTCTTCGCCGGAACCGTTGCCAGCCTCTCGGTGGGTTCGGCGGCGCTGCTCGCCGGACTCGTGCGGTCCCGGCTGCCGATCGGAGCGCCGGCGACCGCGCTGCTGGGCGTGTGGTGCGGCGGCATGACGCTCACCGGGATCTTCCGGACCGATCCGCAGGGCGGCGTCCCCACGGCCCGCGGGCTGACGCACCGATACGCGGCGGGCGGCGCGATCGCGACCCTCCCGGCCGTCGGGCTCCTGATAGCCCGGCGGCTGCAGGGCATGCCCGGCGGGGAGAGGAAGGCGCGGCCCCTGCGCCGCGTCTCCTGGGCGAGCGCCGTCGGCGGCCTCGCCTTCCTGGTCACGCACGTGTCCGCCACGCGATCTTCATCGTCCGCCTGCCACTACGTTCGGGCCGGCCCGCCTGATCCCGTTTCTCCGCATCGCGTACGCGCCCGATGCACCGGTGCGGCCGAGGCGACGCTCAAGGAGTCGCTCGGCCTGGACCCCTCCGCCGAACTGCGTGAACTTTATTGGGCCTCGCGTGATCCAGCTCCGGCACGGTGAGACGCGGACGCCCGTCGGCGGCCAGGAACGAGTGGAGTGCTAGCGCAGGCCGGACAGGAAGAGGGAGACGCCCTCAGTGAAGAGACGCTCGCCGCTGCCGGGGGTGCCAAGAGATCCAGCCGGGCAGGGGGCCGCGGATGGCGTGGGTGAGTTCGATGCCGACCATGCCGTGGATGGCGGTCCACAGCAGGTAGCCGGTGCGAGTGGGATCGGTCGTGCGCAGGGCGCCTTCGGCGGCGGCCTCGATCTCGGTGACCAGGAAAGGGAAGGTCATGCCGATGGCGCGCCGCCTCCGCCCGGCAGGTCCGGGTCGCCCCATGAACGCGTTCCGTCCGCCACGGTGGAATGGGGATGGGGCCATGATCGAGGGCGCATACCCGCAGACGCAGCAGCTCGAAGGGCGGCTACACGGTTCTGGAGCCGCCGTCCCGTGAGACGGCACTGGAGTGGGCCGCGAAGATCGCGATCATGCCTCGTATTGCGTCGACCATCGAGACGAAGCCGGGCTTGCAGATGATGATCAGATCCGAGCACCAGAAGCACCGACCATTGAAGCATTCGCCCGCTCCCTGCCGGCGATGCATGATCCCGGAGATGGCCCCGAGGGTGCAGGATCTCTCCTTCGGTTCCGGTGATCTTCCTGGCGGGCCACTTCCGTCGTCTCGGTGGAGGGGCACGGTGTACTTCCGAAACATAAAACTGGCAGTCCGATTGTTTCAGACACATTGCCGTAAGAATATTGACGCTCAGGTCAGCGGAGCCCTAATGTCCTGGATCAATGATCGGTATGACATTCCGAAAGTTTCATGTTCAAGAGCGATGTCAGAAGGCTTCGCAGGTGAAGCAGCAGGTCGGCATGGCGGTGCCGAACCTGTTCGGCGTTCGCGATCCGGAGCCTGAAGCGGCACGGCACCGTCCTACGCGCGGAGGAGGTGCCCGGCGAGCGCGGCGCATCCTCGCGTTGCCGGGCCGCACATCGCATCCCTGACCACAGCAAGCGAAAAGAGGTCGCCGTGAAGTTCCGCAACGTCTCAGCGGTCGTGTTGGCCGCTACCGCGGCCCTCAGCATGGCAGCGTGCTCAGGCTCGTCGTCCGGGACTCCCTCCGGCGAATCGGACGGCTCGTCGTTCGAGTTCTGGTCGTTCACCGGGATCAACCAGAAGGCGTCCGTCACCGAGTACCAGAAGCAGAAGCCGAACGTGCAGGTGAAGCTGACCGAGGTGGGGAACGCGCAGGAGACGGCGCAGGCGCTCACCACCGCGCTCGCCGGCGGCAAGGTGCCCGACCTGGTGCTGATCCAGGGCGACGACCTGCCCAAGTTCGTCCAGCAACCGCAGAACTTCATCGACCTGCGCACACTGGGTGCCGACAAGGTCAAGGGTGACTATCTGGACTGGGTGATCAGCCAGCCCACGGCCAAGGACGGCTCGATCATCGGCATCCCGACCGACGTCGGCGGCATGGCCATCGCCTACCGGACCGATCTGTTCAAGGACGCCGGGCTGCCGACGGACCGTGAGGAGGTGGGCAAGCTCTGGCCCACCTGGGACGCCTTCATCGAGACCGGCAAGAAGTACAAGGCGGCCACCGGCAAGGCGTTCATCGACAACGCGGGCGGGAGCGTCTACTCGCAGGTGGTCAACCAGGGTCAGGAGAAGTACTACGACCCCGCGGGCAACCTGGTGTACGAAAAGAGCCCTCAGGTCAGGGCCGCCTTCGACCAGGCGCTCAAGGCGGTGGCCGCCGGGATCACCGCCAAGCAGAGCTCGTTCACCGAGGGGTGGAGCGCCGCGATGAAGCGGGGGGACTTCGCCGTCGCCGCCGCACCGGTCTGGTTCCTCGGCCAGATCCGCGACAACGCCCCGGACACCAAGGGCAAGTGGGACATCGCCACGATCCCCGGCGGCTCGGGCAACTGGGGCGGCAGTTTCCTCGCGATCCCCAAGAACGCCAAGAACCCGAAGGCCGCCTGGGACTACATCGCGACCACACAGTCGCCGCAGGGCCAGCTCGACCACTTCGCCGAGGCCAGGTCGCTGCCCGCGACCCCGTCGGTCTACCAGGACCCGAAGCTCACCTCCGCCAAGGACGAGTTCTTCTCCGGCGCACCGATCGGCAAGATCTACACCGATTCGCTGCTCGGCCTCAAGCCGTTCCTCATCGGGCCGGACAGCACCACGATCGGCACGGAGTTCACGAACGCCATCACCAACGTCGAGCAGGGCAAGGGTGATCCCGCGAAGGCGTGGGACGCGGCGGTGACCAACATCAAGACCGCGATCGGTGGCTAGGACCCTTCACGAACGCCGCCGGCGTGGGCCGTTCCGACGGGCCCGCGCCGGCGGTGGGGAAGCGAGCAGACCGTGACGACGAGCATCAGCCCCACCAAGGCGGGCCTGCCCCCGGCCCCGCCGGTGGAGGCGGCGCGGCGCGGTTTCGCCGAGATCGTTGCCCCCTACGCCTACATCACCCCGTTCTTCGTGCTTTTCGCGGTGTTCGGCCTCATCCCGCTGCTGTTCACCTTCTACGTGGCGCTGTTCGACTGGAACCCGATCGGCGAGCAGGTGTTCGTCGGCCTGGACAACTTCGACCGGCTGCTCGGGGACGTGCGGTTCTGGAACGCGGCGCGCAACACCGTGAGCATCTGGCTGCTGTCCACCGTGCCGCAGTTGCTGGTCGCGCTGCTGCTCGCGCACCTGCTCAACCACGCACGGCTGCGCTTCGCCGTGTTCTTCCGCATGACGATGCTCGTGCCGTACATCACCTCGGTGGCCGCCACCGCCATCGTGTTCGTCCAGATGTTCGACCGCGACTACGGATTGCTGAACTGGCTGCTCGGCCTGGTGGGCGTCGAGCACATCGACTTCACCCAGTCGGTGGCGGGCAGCCATGTGATGATCGCCGTCATGGTGGCCTGGCGGTGGTTCGGTTACACGACGCTGCTCTACCTGGCCTCCCTGCAGGCCGTTCCCCGAGAGATCTACGAGGCGGCCGCCGTCGACGGAGCCGGAGGCGTGCGGCAGTTCCTGCACATCTCCCTTCCCGCCCTGCGGCCGGTCATCGTGTTCACGATCGTGACCTCGACGATCGGCGGGCTGCAGATCTTCACCGAGCCCCTGCTCGTGAACCGCGGCGCGGCCACTACCTGCGGGCCGATCCGTCAGTGCCAGACGCTCACTCTCTTCCTGTTCGAGCAGGGGTTCACCCAGTTCAAGTTCGGTTACGCCGCGTCGGTCGGCGTGGCGTTGTTCGTGATGGTCGTCGTGCTCGCCGGCCTCAACTACTTCCTGTCCACCCGGATCCGCCCGGTCAAGGGCTGAGGGGGCGATCGTGAGCACGACGAGACCACGCTCCGGCGATCGTGTCCGATGGTGGACCTACGCGCTGCTCGCGCTCGCCGTCTTCTTCTGCCTGTTCCCGCTGTACTGGATGTTCATCGTCGCCACCACCGACACCGCGACGGCGACGAATCTGCCGCCCGAGATCGTGCCGGGCGACAACTTCTTCCACCTCGCCGGCCTGGTGTTCTCGACCGTGCCGTTCGTCCGGTCGATCGGCAACAGCCTGGTCGTGGCCGGGACGATCGGCGTGGGCCAGGCGGTGCTGTGCGCGCTGGCGGGCTTCGCGTTCGCCAAACTGCGCTTCCGCGGCCGCAACACGCTGTTCCTGGTCGTCGTTCTGACGATGACCGTGCCGACCCAGCTCGCCATCGTCCCCCAATACATGATCATCTCATCGCTGGGCTGGGTGGACACGCTCCAGGCGCTGATCGTCCCCGGCCTGGCCAACGCCTTCGGCATCTTCTGGATGCGTCAGCACATATCGTCCGCCATCAGCGACGAGATCCTTCAGGCGGCCCGTATCGACGGGGCGTCGACCTGGCAGATCTTCTGGCGTGTCGCGTTCCCGCTGGTGCGTCCCGCCGCCTTCGTGCTCGGCCTGCTGGGCTTCGTCACCGCGTGGAACGACTTCCTGTGGCCGTTCGTGGTGCTGAAGTCGCCGGAGATGTACACCGTTCAGATCGCGATCAAGGCGCTGCAGAACAGTTTCAGCATCGACCTCGGGCTCGCCATGTCCGGCTCCTTCCTCGCCACCCTCCCGCTGCTCGTCCTGTTCGTCTTCGTCGGACGGCGCATGGTGGCCGGGATCATGAACGGCGCCTTCAAGGGCTGAGGCCGCCGCTCACCGGGCCCCGGCTCCATTCCACCTCAAAGGCTTCCGGACCGCTTGAGAGTGGAAGGGGCCGGCCACCTCGCTGAGTGAGGTGGCCGGCCCCTTCCACGTCAGGAGAGGGTCATCTTCTCGTGCCAGGTGTAGTAGAGGTAGGTGCTGCCGGGGCCGGTCAACGTGCCGTAGACCTGCCAGAAGCTGTTGGGAGCGAGCGTGTAGCGGAAGATCTTGTCCCCGGGCCGGTCGTCCACGAACGAAGTCTGTGTCCCGTTGTTCCAGATCCGTACCTCGATGGTGAATGTCGAGGTGTCCGGGATGTCAAGGCAGATATCGAACGCGTACGTCAACGAGCCGCCGATGTTGTAGCTGCGGCCGTCTATCGCCCCCCTCTCGAGGTTGGTGGGCATGTAGCTGTTCAGGACCCGGGTGTACTCGCCCGTGGAGCAGTCGACTGCGGAGGTGGCCGCGGACGCGGGGCTGACGCCGGTGAGCGTGGCGCCAAGTGCGACGGTGGCGACGAGAATGGAGATGATGCGCTTCATGCCTCTCCTCATCCGTGCAGTGCCCCTCCAACCAATTAGTTGAAGGCTGAACTGATTCTGACTTGATTGGCGTATTCGGACAAGCCCGGGCAAGAATTCGTGCTGTTCCGAGTCAGATGGGTGACGTTCGGCCCTTCATCGATGAACCTGGCCTGCGTGTTCTCGTGAAAGCGCGGTTCGCGAGGGTGCGGCATCACCTCGCACAGGCACGCGAGGTCGAGTCTCGACCACCTCTGGAGCAGGGCGAGGAGCCCGCTACGTCGCGACGGACTCCCGTTGGTAAGTGGGAATTCAGGGGGTGGAATCTCCGCGGATCCACGGTGACACCACGAGTGCCGGGAGTGCGATGAGCATTGACCTACTGCCTCAGCCTGACAGCTTCGGTGTTCACGCCGTTATCAGGGGTGATCGGCGCATCTGCCCGCAGGTCACCGAGGTCGGTGCCCCTTCTTTTTGCGGCCGGTCGGCACGGCCCGGCGACCGGAGCCGTTCTGCGCGGGTTTCTGTACCTGCTGCTTCGCCGGTTTCTTCGCGGGGGAGGCGGGGGCAGTACGGCCCCGCGAGCTGTTCACCGTCCGGCCGCGGACGATGCCGATGAAATCCTCCACCAGGTCGGTCGTCGCGTCCGTGGGCCAGACCAGCGCGACCTGAGACTGCGGCGCGTCCGGCACCGGCCGGTAGGTGAGATCCCTGCGGTGGTGGAGGCGTGCCAGCGACAGCGGAACCAGGAGAATTCCGGCGCCGGCCGCTACAAGCTCGACCGCGTCCGCCGTTGTGGCCGGGCGGGTGAACGCGGACAGCCCGGGCCGGACCGTCCACTCGACGGTGTCGTCCAGAGGGTGGAACACCTCGTCGTCGTCAAGGTCGGCGACGGTCACCTCGTCGGCGGCGGTCAGCACGTGGTCCTTGGGCACCACGACCACAGTGGTCTCCGTGTAGAGAGGGATCACGCTGAGCCCGTCCCGGTCGACCGGCAGTCTGGCGAATCCGGCGTCGGCACCGCCGTTCCGCAGGAGTCCCACCATCTCGGCGGCGGGAACCGCGACCAGGGTGATCGGCACCTCGGGCATTCGCTCGATCCAGACGTTGACCCATTTCGCGGGTGTCACCCCGGGCACGTACGCCAGTCGAAACGTCCTGCCGGTCTCTCCATCAGTCACTTCCCCAGGGTAGCGATGTCAGGGGAACCTGTTCCGGCTGACTATTCTTGACGCCATGACCTCGCCCAAATCGAAGACCACCCAGACGATGAAGCCCGCGACCGCGGCCAAGAAGCTGGGTGTCCCTCTCTTGGCCACCCCGGCCGAGTTCCAGGCGGGTGTCATCTCCAGGGACGAGCTGAACGAGTTGCAGGCGACGCCGCCCGCCTGGCTCGCCGACCTGCGCCGCAACGGCCCGCACACCAAGCAGGTCATGGCCGCGAAGCTCAGGATCTCCATCGCCGGCCTGCTCAGGGGCGGGATCACCGAACCGCTCACCACCGCTGAGATCGACGCGCTGAAGGCGGAGAACCCGGCGTGGCTGGAGCGCGAGCAGTCCCTCCAGGCCGAGGTCCGCAAGGAAGCACTCCGCCTCAAGCAGCGCGACAGCTGAGATCCCGCACGTTTCCGAGCCCGGACGCGTTTCCAGGCTGCCGCCGTCGCCTCGCCGAGCGACTATCCGGGTGAACTGTACTCCGGCTACTGCCGGACCGGCGGTGGAGGTTACGCGAGTTCGGAGTCCGCGTCCGGTTCAGGGGGGTCGTCGTCCATCCGGAGCAGTGCCAAGACCCGTCTGTCGATCGGCCTCGCGGCTGATCGGTAGACGGTGATCGGCGCACGCCGGTCGGCGGCGCTCGGCGAACGGCTTCGCGGAGAGTCTCCGCCGTACGGCGTTCAGTGAGGCGAGCATGGCGTCGTCCGTCGTCCGTCGTCCGTGGTCTCGGCGTGGCCGCCTGCGAGATGGCGCTTCACGAGCTGCGGCCCCTCCGGTGTCGGAGGGGCCGCACTCGTCCTGTCCCCGATCGAGCCTCGGGGGGCGGGCCGTCGTCGGTCAGACCACGGTGCAGGCGACGCCGTTGAGGGTGAAGGCGGTCGGCTCGGCCGTGTTGCCGGTGTGGTTGGCCTGGAAGCCGATGTCGATGGTGGCTCCGGGGGCGAGCGTGGCGTTGTGGCCGACGTTGACGGCGCTCACCTGGCCGCTGGAGGGCGAGTAGGTGGCGTTCCAGCCCGAGGTGATGGACTGGCCGGAGGGCAGGGTGAAGACCAGCGTCCAGCCGTTGATCGTCGTGGTCCCGGTGTTGGTGATGCTGATGTTGGCGGTGAAGCCGTTGTTCCAGGAGTTCATCGTGTAGGCGACCCGAGGTCCCGTTCCGCCACCGGGAGTGGGGCTGGCGGTGGGGGTAGGCGTGGGGGTGGGGTTGGGGTCGTTGTTCACGCCAATCACGAAGGTCATCATGCTTCTGGCGGGAAGCGTGACGGTGAGGGAGCCGTTCGACATGGTGGTCGTTCCCTGGGGCGCGACGGTCCTGCTCGCGTCGGTGAGCCAGGACGAGACGCTGGACGATCCGGTGGCGTTCGACACGGTGAACTGCTGACTCACCGCGGAGGTGTTCTTGTTGACGACGACGATGACCGTGGAGTTACCGCCCCGGTACGCCGAGACGTAGACGTTCGACGCCGGGTTCGCGGTCGCGTCGACCCGCACGTATCCGGGGCGGACGAACCTGGCGAAGTGCGCCATCATGGCGCCGCGCTTGCTGATCTGGCCGTCCTCCCGCATGGGGCCGTAGCTGCGCCGGATGTACCACCAGATGTACGCCTGGAACTCGGCGTCCACCATGGCGCGGTGGATGTGCTCCCCGACGTCGAGCGCCTGGGGCCAGAGGTCCGCGGAGTCGCTGCTGTTGGGGTGGTAGACCTCGGTCATCCAGAGTTCTTTGCCCGCGCCCTTCTGCTTGAAGAGGGGGTAGGGGAAATTGGAGAACTGCGTGCCGTAGAGGTGGGCGCCGAGGATGTCCATGTTGGCGAGTGCGGTGGAGTCGTTGAGGATCGGGTCCGAGATGTTCTTCAGATACTGGAAGGACTCGGGCGCGATCACCTTGGTGTTGATCGAGCCGGCGTTCTCCCGCATGAATTTGAGCATCTCCGCGGGGGTCCACCACGTCCAGTCATGCGCGTAGTCGGGCTCGTTCTGCACTGATATGGCGTACAGGTTCACGCCGTTGTTGCGCATGTGCGTGTTGAAGTCGTTCAGGTGCTGGGCGTAGGCCGCGTACATGTTGGACCTGAGGCGTTTCGCGTTGGTCTGGCTGCCGCGGACGAAGGTCTCGATCATGTTGGCTGGGGGATTCCACGGTGACGCGATGACGGAGGCGCCGAGTTCGATGGCGCGCTTCGCCGTCGCCACGTCACGGCTCCAGTCCGCCTGGTTCTCGGGGACGGGGATTCTCAGCACGGAGAACCCGAGCCGGCCCTCGCCGGTGCCGAACGCCGTTTCCCGCTGGGCGGCCGTGAGGTCGCCGATCCAGGCCGCGAAGGCCATGCCGCCGAAGCCGCGGATCGTCTGCCGCTGCGCCGACGGGTTGATGACCGCCGTCGCGGCCGTGGCCTCCGTGGCCGCGACGACGGAGGCCGCGCCGAGGACCGGCAGGGCTCCCAGCGTCGTCAGGACGGCTCTCCGGCTCAGCGGGCTTCGCTCACCGTTCTCCGGCTCGTTCTGATCCTGTGCCATGTCTCCTCCTCGTGGCTGTGGATGCCGATCCGCGCCTTCTCGGTCTTGTCGGCCCGGTCGGCGCCGGTCTTCGGCGTCGCCGCCGGGATGGACCTTGACCGTTTCGACGGTGATCGGCTCCCGCGATTGTTAGCGTTAACATTTCCTCGCGTGGACCGGCATGCGAGTGCGACGGGAATGCGGATCGCTCACGTGGTCGCGCGGAGGGGTGATACTCCGGCGGAGTCTGACCCGGCCCTCGGCGAGGGGCAAGCGCGACACAGGCCGGGTAACAGTGAACTGTAGAAATGCCTCGCCGGTCATGAAAATTTCAGGTTAAAAAATCTGCGGCCTCGCGTCTGTTCCGCTGTCGAAGATCGCCATATGCTGAGCCCCTCAGGTAAAGCGGATGGCAAGACTCCCCCCAAAAGTGCTTTCCTGGGTGATCACCCGAGTGGCGAAGCCCCCGGGAGAGGTCGGACGACGGTGGATCGCCGTGGACCCGCACCTCCACCGGACGGTTCGGAAACCATCCGCATCAAACGACCGTGCTGGAGAGCATGTGCCCGTCTTGAGCAGCCCTTGGCGGGCGCCGGTCGTCCTGGCGTACGCGACCTTCGTACTGGCCGGGTTGAACGCCGGTGTGGGCGGAGTGCTGCTGCCCACGCTGATCGGTGACTACGGCGTCGACATGACGACGATCGGCATCACCTTCTTCGTCTCCTCCGCCGGGTTCATGTTCGCCGGATCCACCACGGGCCCGCTGCTCGAGCGCCTCGGTACGCGCCTCTCCCTCGCGGTCGCCGGTGGCCTGTACGTGCTGGCCACGCTGTACATGGCGAGCCGTCCCCCGTTCGCGGCCTTCGTGGCGGTGCAACTGGTGGTCGGTTACGGCACCGGCGTGCTGGAGTCGGTGCTCAACGCCTATCTCGCGGAGCTGCCCTCGGCCACGACGCTGCTCAACCGCCTGCACGCGTTCTTCGGTGTCGGCGCGCTGCTCGGTCCGTTGCTGGCCGCCTGGACGCTGACCTTCCTGCCGTGGACCGCCGTGTGGCTGGTGCTGGCGTTGGCGTGCCTGCCGCTGCTGGCCGGTTTCCTGATCGCCTATCCCAGGCGTACCCCCGACGCCTCCGTGAAGCCCGGCGCCCCGGCCTCTGAGCTCCCCGCGAAGGAGGGGACCCCGTATCCGGATGTCCCGGTGCCCCCGGCGGGCCCCATGGGTTCCGAGCCGGAGCGGGGCGGCCTGCTCACCTCCGTCCTGCGCTCGCCCGCGGTGGTGCTGGCCTCGGTGTTCCTCGCCGTGTACGTCGGCCTGGAGATCAGCGTGGGCAACTGGGGGTTCACCTTCCTGGTGGAGGAGCACGCGCAGACCGGCCTCACCGCCGGCTACATCTCCAGCGGTTACTGGCTCGGGCTGACCCTGGGGCGGTTCCTGATCAGTCCGGTCGCCACCAGGATGGGGCTGACCGCGGTCGGCATGACCTACGCCTGCCTGGTCGGTGTGACGGCGAGCACGGTGCTCACCTGGGTGGCGCCGGGAGTGGTCGTGGCGACCGCAGGTTTCCTCCTGCTCGGCTTCTTCCTCGGGCCCATCTTCCCGACGGCGATGGCGGTGGTGCCCACCCTGACCACGGCCCGGCTGGTGCCGACGGCCATCGGCATCATGAACGGGGTGTCGGTCATCGGCGGCGCGGCGCTTCCCTGGCTGACCGGCGCCATCGGGCAGAGCGTCGGGATCTGGACCCTGATGCCCGCCGTCGTGCTCCTCGCCCTGCTGCAACTCGCCCTCTGGCGGACGATCGTCACCCGGATGAATCCGGCCTGACCCGGTAGCGGACCGAGATCCGCGCGGACGTTCCGGGGGCGAACGGCATCCACCGGCCTCACACGGTGATGACGATCTTCGCTCGTGCGTGCTCCTCGCTGAAGTACCGCATCGCCTCGGGGAGCTCGCTCAGCGGGTAGGTCCTCTCGATCGCCGGGGTGATCCGCCCGGACTCGATCAGCTCCTTGAGATCGGCGAGGTTCTCCCGGCTTCGCGTCGCCATGTACGCGCGCAGGTCCTGCCGTACGAACGGCGCCAGCACCAACGCTCTCATGGTCCGGCCCATCGGACCGAACCACCGCCCGCCTTTCGAACTGGACAGTACGAGGGTCCCTCCGGGGCTCAACGCGCGCCTGCAGTCGGAGAGCGAGTGGTTTCCCGCGAGGTCGAAGATGAGGTCGTAGCGTCGGCCGCTCCTGGAGAAGTCCTCCCGGGTGTAGTCGACGACGTGGTCGGCACCGAGTGAGCGGACCAGCTCCATGTTTCTGGTGCTGCACACCCCGGTCACCTCCGCCCCGAACGACGCGGCGATCTGCACGGCGAAGGTGCCCACGCCGCCCGACGCCCCGTTGATCAGGACCTTCTGCCCGGCCTTTATCTCGCCACGGTCGCGGAGACCCTGCAGCGCGGTGTTTCCCGAGAGGGGGACGGCGGCCGCCTGCTCGAAGGTGAGGTTGGCCGGCTTCGGGCACGCCAGGTCCCCGGGGACGCGGACGTACTCGGCGAAGCCTCCGCCGTTGACCTCGGCGTACACCTCGTCGCCCGGCCGCAGGCGCGTCACGTTCCGGCCGACGGCCTCGACCTCTCCGGCGATGTCGCGGCCGGGGACCTTCTGCTTCGGCCTGGGCAGCCCGAACGCGAGGCGGCCCAGGTACGGCATACCCGTTATGGTCACCAGGTCGCCGTGGGTCACCGACGCCGCGCGAACGCGCACCAGGACCTCGTCGTCTCCCGGCACCGGTTTGTCGATCTCGTCGAGTCGCAGAACGTCGGAGGAGCCGTACCTTTCCCGGATGATCGCCTTCATCGTGTCCTTCTCATGGGTGGGGGGCCTGTTCACTCGACGGTCCGCAGGATCTGCTCGATCGAGGTCGCGCGCGACCGCACGTCGGAGAGCTCGTTCGACATCCGCTGCTGGGCGTCCATGGTGTTCTCGGCGAGTTGCTCGTAGCGGCGTACGAGCTGTCGCAGGTCCTCCTGGACGGCGGCGGATATCTTCAGCTTGCGGAACTCCAGCACGGTCGCGGCGATGCCGATGATCAGGATCAGGGCGAGGAGTGACAGGCCCAGGATCAGGACCGTGCCCGGCCAGGTCGTCGTGTCCATTCAGGACCGCTCCTTGGGTGCGGGACCCTTCTCGGGGTCCGATGGGGTGAGGGTCTGGGCCGCCTCGGCCACGGTCGAGGCGGTGAGGCGCAGGTGGAAGTCCGTGACCTCGTAGTACTTCATGGCCTTGCCGTCCTCCGAGAGCTCAAGGCTGCCGACGACCAGCCCGGCCGCCTCCAGCCGTTGCAGGTGCATGTGCAGGAGGGGGCGGCTGATCCCGATGTCGCGGGCCAGATGGCTCACGTAGTCACGCCCGTCGGCGAGCTTCGCGACGATGCGCAGCCGCAGCGGGTTGGCGAGCGCCGCGAGCACCACGACCAGTTCGTCGCCGGTCGGCACGGCCCCTGTCATGATGCTCCTTCACCTGTAATAATTTTCTTACATGTGAAATATAACTCATGCATCCCGAATCTGACCAGAGCCGATGGTGTCGATGACCGTGAACTCGTACTCGCAGGGCCGCCGGCGACGGCGGTACACATACGGCGCGGAGGGTCTCGTCGATCTGGGCGATGATCGACGAGACCTTCCGCGCCGTTGGGGTCACCGGGGAAGAATTCGGTGAAGATCTCCGACGCCGTCATCACATGACGGCGTCGTCCGAGGCAGGCGGCGAAGAATTCGCCGCCTGCGGTCAGGCGAGGTACATCTCCGGGTCAGGCACGGTGCACCTCGAACATGAAGCAGCCGAACTCCACCGCCCGTACGTGCACCAGCGCCACGACCGGGTCCGCGAACTGCTCCGCCAGGACGGCCTCCGCCGCGGCGGCGTCGAGGCTGAGGTGCCGGTCCACCAGCCGTCCGCCGAGGATGTTGCCGACCGCGTCGTAGGCGCGGAAGACCCGCCGCTCGCCGCACATCTCGACGGGAAAACCCGTCCCGCCGGGTCCCTCGCACGGCGCGGCGTGCACGAACACCGGGCCCAGCTCCTCGTACGGGCCGGGATCGCCCCCGGTCCGTGCCGCCCACCTGCGCAATGGCGCGTACGCGAGCAGGGCGAGCCGCTCGCCCGGCAGGCTGCGACGCAGGCAGCATCGCAGCGGAGAGCCTCCCTCGGTGTCGGTGACCACGCGGGGCGGGCGCCCGGCGTCGTCGCGGACACGCAGCTCGGCGGCGACCTCGGCTTCGATGGCGAGCGTACGAAGAGTACTCATGGATCCATGCTCGGCCGTGCCGAGGTGGCACGCTGGCGGAAATCGGCCGTCGTTGTGGGCTCCGCCGCCGCCCCTTCGCGCGGCCGATTTCTCGGTGCGGCGGACATGCGAGGGCGTGCCCGCAGGGGCGGGCACGCCGATCAGCGGCGGGCGGTCACGAGAAGAACGATCAGTGCCCCTTGACGGCCACCACGTTGTACGGGGTCGTCGGGGTGGGGGTCGTGGTGAAGCGGGCGTTGGGGAGATAGAGGCGGTCGCGGAAGGATGCGACGGTGGTGGGGACGTCGAAGCGTTCGTCGACGAGTTTGCGGACCACCTTCCCGGAGGTGGCGGCGCGGTCCAGGGAGAGGGACGTGAGGAGGTTCAAACGGTTCTGTACGACGTGGAGGGTGCGGCCCTCCAGCAGCAGGCCGTCCCCGCCTGCCAGGGACTCGGTGCCGATGTCCACCAGGGTGGCGACGCCGGTCGAGGGGTTGACGCGGAACAGCCTGCCGGTGTTGGACTGCACGACGAGCAGGCCCCTGCCGTCGGGGGTCTGGGCGATGCCGTTGGCGTTGTTGCCGGTCGTGTAGACGATGTCCCCGCTCAGCGGAACCTTCGCCGCCTGGGCCGGCAGTGCTCCCCCGCGCCCGAACGCCAGCCTGTACAGCACGGGGTTGGCCGAGTCGGTGAAGTACGCCGCGTCGCGGGTGAGCACGACGTCGTTGACGAACGCGGCGCCGGTGGCGAGCCGGTAGCTCGCGAGCACCTTGCCGGTGCGGGTGTCGATCACGCGGGCGTCGCCGCCCGTGCCGCCGGCGACGAACAACCGCCCGCGCGGGTCGACCTTGAGACCGAGCGACGGGGTGCCGGGTCCCGGATTGATGATCCGGCCCTTCCCCGTGCGCAGGTCGGCCCGGTAGATCGCGCCGGTCCCGCGCGAGCCGAAGTACGCGGACGGCCCCGGGCCGATGGCGATCCCTTCCGGCTGGAAACCGTCGGGAAGGGAGAACTCGGTGGGATATGCCGGCTTCGTGGAGGAGGCGGAGGCCGGGGAGGCGCCGATTCCGGATCCGGTCTCGGCCGCGACCGCGGGCAGGGCCGCCACGAGCACGGCCAGGACCCCTGCCGCGATAAATATCGCCTTCATCGGGAAACATCCCATCTGTCGCGAATGCGATGGTCTATCGGGATGCCCGCTCGGATGATGGATCTAACGTACGACGCCCGGTTCACCCCCGTCCTTGGATAGCGTCGAGGTCATGCGGCTTCATGTGGGATGCGCGATGTGGACCCTCAAGTCATGGCAGGGGACTTTCCTGCCCCACCCGCTCCCGCCGGGAGAGCGCCTGCGGGCCTACGCGACCTGGTGCAACGCGGTGGAGGGCAACACGACGTTCTACGCGACACCGGCGAGGAGCACGGTGGAGTCGTGGGCGCGGCAGACCGCGCCCGACTTCCGCCTGGTGGTGAAGCTGCCGAAGTCGATCACGCACGAGAGGCGCCTCACCGGCGTCGACGAGGAGGTCCGGTCGTTCCTGGAGACGATCGAGCCACTCGGGCCGCGAGCCCACGCCCTCTGGATCCAGCTGCCGGGGTCGTTCGCCCCGACCGACGTCGGCACCCTGGCCGCCTTTCTTCACCGGCTCCCTCGTTCGCACAGGTACGCCGTCGAGGTCCGCCACCGCGCGTTCTTCGACGACGCGCGGTCCGCGCGGCTTCTCGAAGGGGTTCTCGCCGGTGTCGGCGCCGAGTGGGTGCCCTTCGACACCACGACGCTCTTCCGGAGCCCCCCGACCAGCGACACCGAACGGGAGGCGTGGTCGAGGAAGCCCCGCATGCCGCTCCGGTCGGTCGCCCTCACCGACCGGCCGATCGTCCGCTACCTCGGCAGGGACGACACCGAGAGCACGGTCGAGGGCTGGCAGCACTGGATCGGCACGGTCACCGGCTGGCTGCGCGAGGGCCGCTCGCCGACCGTGTTCGTTCACACCCCCGACAACGCCGACGCGCTCACGCTCGCCCGTCGTTTCCACGACGACGTACGGGCCCTGCTGCCGGAGGTCGAGCCGCTGCCCGAGCCCATGCCCACCGAGCCGCTCACCCTTTTCTGACCGGCCTGGGCTGCCGCAGCACGACGAGCGCGACGGTGAAGGCGGCGAGGAGCAGGGCGGCGGCGACACCGAAGGCGAGGTGGTAGCCGCCGGTGAGCGCGGAGGCCGCGCTCTCTCCCGCTGAGAGCAGTTCCTCGGTACGCCGGGCGGCCAGCGTGGACAGCACCGCGACGCCGACGGCCATGCCGATCTGCTGGGTGGTGTTGAACAGCCCGGAGGCCAGGCCCGCGTCGTCGGCCCCCGCGCCGGACATGCCGAGCGTGGTGAGTGCCGGGAGCACCAGCCCGCCGCCGGCGATGAGCAGCATCACCGGGAGCAGGTCGGTGACGTAGTTCGCGTTCACCGGTACGCGGGTGAGCCAGCACATCGCGCAGAACAGGAGCACCAGGCCCGCCAGCAGGACGGCGCGTTCACCGAAACGGGTGTTGAGCCGGGCGGAGAGGAACAGGGACACGCCGCCGATCGCCACCGCCGCGGGGAGCATCGCGAGGCCGGTGTCGAGGGCGCCGTAGCCGAGGACCCTCTGCATGTAGAGCGCGACGATGATCTGGAAGGCGAACATGGCCGACAGCGTCAGGATCTGGGCCAGGTTCGCGCCCGACACGTTGCGCGAGCGAAGGATCCGCAGCGGCATCAGCGGGGTTCTCGCGGTCGCCTGGCGGACGAAGAACGCGGCGAGCAGGGCGAGCGAGACCGCGCCGAGGCCAAAGGTGCGGGCCGCGAGCCAGCCGTACTCCTCGATCTTGACCACGGTGTAGAGGCCCAGCATCAGCCCGCCGGTGACCAGTACGGCGCCGAGGACGTCGGCTCCGGCGGCGAGCCCGATCCCGCGCTCGCCCGGCAGCGCCCGGATCGCCAGCGCGATCGTGACCAGCCCGATCGGCAGGTTGATGAAGAAGATCCAGTGCCAGCTGAGCGCGTCGGTGAGGACCCCGCCCAGGACCTGGCCGATCGAGGCCCCGGCGGCGCCGGTGAAGCTGAAGACGCCGATCGCCTTCGCGCGCTCCCCGGGCTCGGTGAACAGCGTCACCAGGATGCCCAGCACGACCGCCGAGGCCATCGCGCTGCCGACACCCTGCAGGAACCGGGCGGTGATCAGCATGCCGGGCCCCGTGGACATTCCGGCCAGCAGCGACGCGGCGGCGAAGACCGTGTTCCCCGCGAGGAACATGGTCTTGCGGCCGACGAGGTCGCCCAGCCGGCCGGCGAGGAGGAGCAGCCCGCCGAAGGCGATGAGGTAGGCGTTGACGGTCCAGCTGAGCCCGGCGGACGAGAAGCCCAGGTCCGCCTGGATGGTCGGCATCGCCACGGTCACGATGCTGCCGTCCAGGATCGTCATCAACATCGTGGCGGACAGCACGGCGAGCGCCGTCCAGCGCGAGGGAGACGTATCGGTGCGGGCGGGGCGTGGGGAAGGTGCGGTACGCGACATGGGGTCGCCTCCTGTTCAGGGGGAACAGGAGAGACCGTAGCAGATGGTTTTGTTATAGACGATCCTCTATGGACCTACTTTGTGCGCTGTCGTGCCCGCCGGACTCCCTGCGGCGCCTCCGCGGGGGTGGCCAGATGTCCCGTCACCAGGCGCTTCATGGCCCGTACGAGCACCTCGCCCTCGTCTCCCGGCAGAGCGCCCAGGGTCGCCCTGTGCACGCCGTCGACGATCTCCTGGCTCTGCCGCGCGACCTGCGCGCCCTTCTCGGTGACCGCGATGATCCGGGCCCGCCGATCCGTGCTCGACGGGCGGCGTTCGGCGAGGCCCGCCTTCTCCAGGGCGTCGACCGTGACCACCATCGTGGTCTTGTCCATGTCGCCGAGCTCGGCGAGCTGGATCTGCGTGCGCTCCTCCTCCAGGGCGTGGACCAGCACGCAGTGCATCCGTGCCGTGAGCCCGATCTCGGCGAGCGCCGCCGCCATCCGGGTCCTCAGGACATGGCCGGCGTGGTCCAGCAGGAAAGAGAGATCCGGCTCGGTACGGGCGGGTGCCATCGCGGTCATGCTCCTTACCATAGCCAACCGGTACCGTTCGGGATTATCCGCAAGCGGACGCACTCGTCAGGGCCCGGCCGACCGCGTTCGATCGGCGAAGTCCCTTCGCGGTCCGCGGCCGGGCAAAGGGGGCCTGCCGGAAACGAGGTGAGAAAGGCACGGTCAGTGGCCGGCGGGCGTGACGGCCGCGGCCTCCGACGCGCACCGTGATCAACGAGAGGTTGATCCTGACACGGTGGCAGGGCGTAGAACGGAACCATGAGCAGCGACACACTCAACGACCGTCTCGCCCTGGCCGTGAAGCAGGGCCGGGTGCCCGACCTCCACGGCGTGGTCGCCGTCCGCCACGGCCAGGTGATCCTTGAGCACTACGGCGAGGGCGAGGACTTCAAGCTGAACGAGCCGCTCGGCCCGGTGCGCTTCACGCCCGACACGCTCCACGACCTCCGCTCGATCACCAAGAGCGTCGTCGGCCTCCTGTACGGCATCGCCCTGGCCGACGGCGAGGTGCCGGAGCCGCGCGAGCCACTGCTCCGGCACTTCCCCGAGTATTCGGACCTTTCACAGGATCCCCGGCGCGCAGCGCTCACGGTCGAGCACGCCCTCACCATGACGCTCGGCCTGGAGTGGGACGAGAGCGTCCCCTACACAAGCGCGGCGAACAGCGAGATCGCGATGGAGTTGTCCCCCGACCGTTTCCGCTACGTCCTGGAGCAGCGGATCGTGGAGGAGCCGGGCAGGAAGTGGTCATACTGCGGAGGCGCCTCCGCGCTGGTGGCGCGGCTCATCGCGAAGGGCACCGGACGGGCGGTGGAGGACTACGCGCGTGCCAGGCTGTTCGAACCGCTGGGCATCACGCGCTTCGAGTGGTCGTCCGGCGAGGACGGGACGGCGATGGCCGCCTCCGGGCTGCGGCTCACCCCCCGCGACCTTCTCGCGATCGGGCGACTCGTGCTCGAAGGGGGCGGCGACGTCGTCCCCTCGTCCTGGCTGAAGACGGCCCTGCACCCGCACGTGCGGATCGACGAGGACCTCCACTACGGCTACCACTGGTATTCGGGCGACACGTGGAAGGGAGGGTCGGGCAACGGCGGCCAGGTGATCTACGTGGCGCCCGCGCTGGACCTGGTCGTCGCCATCACCGGAGGACAGTACGACACGCGCGATCGCTCGATGACCTCGATCGTGCTCGAAGAGGTGATCCTGGAGGGGATCAGGTCATGAAGACGCGCCCGCGGGCGATATCGACTGCCGGACGCCGCCAGGTGATGGGGGAATCGGGGACGTATTGGGGTCCATCGGCTCGCCTGACCACGCCGCCGGGACGGCTCCGTGCGGGCTACCGGAAGGCGCGTCGAATGTAGGCGACAGCGTCCCTCCACGCGGGGAAGTGCGTCAGGGGTTCTTCGCCCGCGGCCGCTGCGTGATCGTGTTCCTGACGATCCACAGGACGCTCTGGTGGATCGCCACCCCGGCGGAGACGTTGAGCACTCCCAGCGCGGCCGCCGTCATGAGTGACCCGTCGAGCCCGATCGCGTCGCCGGCGAGGAGCACCACCGGCCAGAACACGGCGGCGGCGAGGAGGGAGGCGCGCCACCAGCGTCCGAAGACCAGGCCGAACAGGATCATGGTTGGTATCACGATGCACGCCCTTCGGAATGATCTGCCGACATCCTCATCATCACCTCGGGGCGTCGGTTCTAAGCCCTCGAGATCGGCTCGATCGGCGTACAGGCCGGGATTTTCGCGGCGAAACCGGCGCGGGGCGCCCGCACGGCTCGTCACAGGCGTCCGCGCGCAGGTGAATGCGCACCGCCGGACCAGGCCCGCACGGCTTGTCGCAGGCGTCCGCGCCCACGTGGGCGCGATCTCCCGGATCCGGTGCGCCCGTACGGTCACCGATGGCCACCGGCGTCACCTCCCGTCCGGTGGCCGGTGGAGCGCCCTGGACGCGAGGAGTTCTTGTACGAGCGGTGCGGAGCCTCGACAGGTCGTGCCTTCGGGATTCGCGGACGTCGCTCCCCGCGAACCCTCATCGCACGTCCGGCGAGAGCCTCCGGGCGGCGGACGTACACGGGAGTCCCCGGCTGAAGGAACCGATAGAGGTCGAGGGCGTTGTGCAGCGGGACCCGGACGCACCCGTGGGACGCGGGGAAGCGGGGGACGAGGGTGGAACCGTGGATCGCGATGCCGCCGTTGAAGTAGACGGGATAGAACATCGCCCCCAGGATCCCCGTGGACCAGCCGGGGACCCGCACTCCCACCCGATAGTCGCCGACCGGGGTCGAGGCGAACCCGCAGTGGCCCTTCTCGCAGTACGGCCTGCGGGCGCCGGTGGAGATGTGGGTCACCAGCACGGGTTTCCCGTCTCTCCACGCGATGAGGAGCTGGCGCCGCAGATCGATCTCGGCCCTTTCCCGCTCCGCGTACGTCACCAGGGGCCTGATCCGGCGAGGGCGCAGGAGGGCCTGCCAGGTCGGTAGGTCGATTCTGTCGACGGGTTTCAATCCGTTCGCCTTCTGGAATGCCCATACGGTCATCCGCAGAGCGGAGTCGTACAGAGGGCTGAGGTTTCCCGGGAAAAATCCCAGACCCTTGAGTCTTTTCTTCGCGTTGTGCACCTCTATTCCCCTGCTGCCTGTTCTGAGGACCGTGAATTGATCCGGCAGTGGGAGGTGCCGGGAGTCGGGGGTGGGGTCGGCCACGGCGGGCGCGATGCCGAAGGGGAGGGTTGTGGCCAGGGCGAAGACGGTGCCGGTGATCAGGGAACGTCTGACTGTGCCTCGCATGGTGTGACGTCTATCCGCGGTGAGGCGCGATCAACCCTTTGACATTACTTGCCGGAGAGTGAGACTTGTACATCCGCATGCGATTCACGGGTTATCTCGGGCGAGTTTTCCCGGGTAAATATGTATATATTTCCCGGTGGCGTTATGTGGTGATATCGACAAGGTATTTCGGAAAACGTTCACCGGGTACGCGTATGGCGGGCCGCCCGGCCACGAGCGCGGAAGCCGAGTGTCTCCCGTCGCCGCGCGGACACCGGATGACTCTTACCGAGCGAGAGCTCCCACGGCGGCCTCCGGGTCTCCTGTGGCCGTGCGGTCATCGGATATCCCGCCCCCGGAGTGACATCTCCTGTCCCTCGGGAACGGGTGCGATCCGCCGAGACCGTCCTGGCCTCCGGGCGAAGCGTATTGATTCACGTGAAACCTTCGCCGACGTCCGGGGAGGTCATCGGTCCGGTTCGCCCATCCGGCTGCTCCGGCTCCGTTCGGCTCGCTCGCGCGCTCCGGCCGGCCACGCCTGAGGCCGGGCGGTCAGCTCAGCCTGATGATCCCCTTGGAGACCTTGATCTTCCTGCGGGCCAGCGGCTGCTTGGCGGGGCCTCTGGCCACCGAGCCGTCGGCGATCCTGAATTTGCTGCCGTGGCAGGGGCAGTTGATGGTCCCGCCGCGGATGGTGGCGACGGTGCAGCCCTGGTGCGTGCACTTCGCGCTGAAGGCACGGAAGGTGCCCTTCACCGGCTGGGTGACCACCCACGTTCCCTTGATGATCCGGCCGCCGCCGACGGGGATGCCGCTCGTCCTGGCGAGGATGGGACCGGCGGTCTCCTCGGACTCCTGGGTCTCCGAGGACGCCTGGGCGGGGCGTACCCACGTGGCGGCCGACGCGATCACGGCGGCGGCGCCGCCCGCGAGACCTCGGAAGATCATCAGGCGACGGGTTGGGGCGGGCATGGTGGGCCTCCTGGGGAGTGAAGGGCTCCGTGATAGATCACTTGCGTGGTTCATATCACAGGAAAACGGGCCTGTAGCCAGGCTTCGCGATCTTTCCCCGCGACGCGCAGGCTCCCACCGTGCCGTACCGCGATATCCCTCGCGATGGCGAGCCCGAGCCCCGCACCGCCCGCGTCCCTGTCCCTGGCCTCGTCCAGCCGGGTGAAGCGGTCGAAGACCGCCTCGTGGTGCTCGGCGGGAATGCCCGGCCCGTCGTCGCGCACGTCGAGCACCGCCTCGCCGCCGTCCGTGGCCAGCCGGACGGCGACCGTGGAACTCGCGTGGCGTACGGCGTTGTCCACCAGATTGGCCACCAGGCGGCGCAGCTGCCCGGCGGAGCCCATGACCACGGTGTCGGCCGCCACCTCCAGCGTGACCTTGACCTCCGGCCTGGGCCTCGACCTGGTCGCCTCCTCGGCGGTCACCTGGCCGAGATCCACCTCCTCGTGGCAGGCGGGTTCACCGGCGTCCAGGCGGGCGAGCAGGAGGAGATCGGAGGTGAGCGCCTGGATCCGCTCCACGTCGGTCAGCGCCTCGGCCGCGAGCGGCCCCGGCTGGGCCAGCTCCAGGCGGGTCCGCAGGATGGCGAGCGGACTGCGGAGCTCATGGGCCGCGTCGGCGACGAAGCGCTTGTGCCGGCCGACGGCCAGTTCGAGCCGGTCGAGTGTGCTGTTCATGGTCTCGGCGAGGCGGGCGATCTCGTCGCGCGATCTCGGTACGGGGACCCGCCGGTGCAGGTCGTTCGCGGTGATGTCGGCCACCTCGGCGCGGATGGCCGAGACCGGTGCCAGCGCCCGGCCGACGGTGATCCAGGTCAGGACGGCGACCAGCAGAAGCAACGCGGGAATGCCGGGAAGCAGCAGGCCGCGCAGGGACCTCAGGGCGTCCACCGTGGGCTCCATCGATGCCCTGGCCTGCACGAACAACGTGCCGTTCGCGGTGTCCACCGGCATCGTGGCGAGGGCGAAGGAGCCGCCGGACGCCCATGGCGCCGGCTCGGCGAGCTGGAACGCCGGCGCGCCCGCCACACTCCGCAGGGCCACCGCGGGGGGTGACGTCTTGCCCGTCGTGCCCTCGGCGGCCTCCGAGGGTGACGTCTTGCCCGTCGTGCCCTCGGCGGCCTCCGAGGGTGACGCCGTGCCCCTCACGGCCGCCTCCGGAGGCGACGCCTCGTCCGCTGTGCCCTTCGCCGCCGCAGGGGGTGACAGCTCGTCCGCCGTGCCCCTCATGACCGCCTCCGGGGGTGACGCTGTGCTCTTTCCCTTGAACGGTGGGACCGCGACCGCCGAAGTCGGCCGTACGGGGTGCGTGAAAATCTTGATGTCGGGATCGAGAAGGGTCGTTTCCGAATGTCGAAGAACCCCGGCCGCCGTTCCTGTGACGGTCACCACGGTGGCCGACGGAGCGTCGGCCCTCGCCACGGCCGTCGCGGGAACGGCGACCCGCGTGACGTCGATCGTCGGAACGTCGAGCATCACCGTGCCACCGGTGAGGACGTCGGCGGTCGCGACGGCGCGACGGGCGGCCTCGTCGGAGGCGCTGCGCGTGAGGCTCCCCGTCAGCACGCCGACGAGCACCGCCGACGCCACCCCCAGCGCCACCGCGACGATCGCGGTGGCCGCGAGGGTCGCCCGGAGCCGTACGGAAAGACGTGATGTCATCTCAGGCCTCCAACCGGTAGCCGGCGCCGCGCACGGTCACCAGTGACGAGCGGCCGAACGGAGCGTCGATCTTGCGGCGCAGCGCGCTGACGTAGACCTCGATGATGTTCGGGTCGCCGTCGTAGGAGAAGTCCCACGCCTGGGCGAGCAGCTCGCTCTTGGAGACGACCTCCCCCTGCCTGCGCGCCAGGCCGTGCA
The DNA here is from genome assembly GCF_040635605.1 of Streptosporangium sp. NPDC006930. NCBI lineage: Bacteria > Bacillati > Actinomycetota > Actinomycetes > Streptosporangiales > Streptosporangiaceae > Streptosporangium > Streptosporangium sp. NPDC006930. Next base: position 149,746 of record NZ_JBEYID010000013.1, read on the forward strand.
GGACCGCGAACTCCTTGGGCGTGAGAGAGATCGCCGTGTCGCCCCGGCGGCAGCGGAGCCCCGCCGGATCGATGGTCAGGTCGCCGACCACGATGGACACCGGCCGCGCCCCGCCGCCCCTGCGCACCAGCGCGCGCAGCCGGGCCAGCAGCACCACGTAGGAGAACGGTTTGGACAGGAAGTCGTCCGCGCCCGTGTCCAGGGCCTCGGCCTCGTCGTGCACCCCGTCCTTGGCGGTCAGCATCAGGATCGGCGTCCAGTTCTCCGCGTCGCGGAGCTTGGCGCAGACGGCGTAGCCGTTCATCCGGGGCAGCATGACGTCGAGCACGATCACGTCGTACGGGTTCTCGGTCGCCATCCACAGGCCGTCGCGCCCGTCGTACGCGACGTCGACGGCGAACCCCTCGCCTGCCAGCCCTTCCTTCAGGAGATGAGCCAGGCGTTTCTCGTCCTCAACCAGCAGCACGCGCATGCCGCTCAGACTGCCGTACCGCGCCTAAAGCCAACCTGAAGATGACTTCCGGCGCCTTCAGCCTGGGTTCAGGCAGCGGGCGGGAAGCTGTGGCCTCCGGAACGGCGGGCCGGTCCGCTCGCCGATTCGTTCGTCGATCCGCCTGCCCCATCGATCCGCCCGACCCGTCGATCCGTCCGACATCGATCCGTCTGACAAGGAGAAACACATGCGTATTCGCATGCTCGCCGCCGCCGTGGTGACCGCGGGTGCTCTGATGGCCACGCTGACCGGGGCCGCCAGTGCCGACACACCCACCCCCGTTCCCCTTCCCAAGGATGGTGTCGCGCTGCGCGTCGACTGCGAGGGCGGCGGCCGGATAAGCCTGACGACGCGCACGCTCACCGAGGCCGAGCGTAAGGAACTGGAGAAGGGCGGAGCCGCTCTCGCGGTGCCCGCCGTTCCCGTCCCGCCGCTCGGGGAGACCGGTGAGGTCAGGAAGGCCGAAGCAGGTCGCGTCACGATCACCAAGGACATCAGGAAGGCGAAGCCGGCCGCGGATCCCTCCGCCCTGCCCGAGGACGTCACGGTCATGGCCGTGCCGGCCGTTCCCGCAGGGGCGCAGAGGTCCGGCGAGGCGGCCACACTCTCCACGGCCGTGCCCGTCCCCGACGGGGACGCGGTCACCGAGGTGAGGGTGGCGCAGAAGTTCTCGGAGGGCGACGTGCCCACCGTCACCTGCGTCATGAAGGCCGAGGAGAAGTGATCTCGCGGGGACGCCGCGCAAGCGGAGAGGCGTCCCCGCAAAGACCTGCGAACCGGCCGGGACATCCGTGCGGGAATGGCCCGGCCGGTTCGCAGCCGGCTCGGAGGCGATCCGGGAGGCCTGACCGGTCCGTGGCCACCGGGCCACAGGGTCACCAGGTCACGGAGTAACCGGGCTACAGAGCCACCGGACCACAGAGCCACCGGGGACGACCGCGCGGGATCGCGGGACCGACCCGGGAGTCCGCGCCGTACAGGGGACGGCGCGGCTCACCCTCCGGTGAAGGTCTTCCGACGCACGGGCTCGGAGCCGGGAAGAACGGGCTCCGAGCGATGGAAGACCCTCTGAAGGGGACGCGGTGTTCAGTCCTCGGGGAAGGACGGGTGCGGGCCCAGGGCCCAGTACTCGTACAACCCGTAGCCGATCCGGCCGTCGTACTCGAAGCGGCCGACCGCGTCGACCATGCCCCACATCTTCGGGGTGTCCTCGGGCAGCGTGTGGGTGACGCCCTGGACCACCGGGTGGGAACCCTGGTACATGCCGTGCTTCCAATCCGATTCCAGGCCATATCCGGTGCCCACCATCAGGTGCACCGGGAGAATCGGGACGCAGTGCAGGTCGAAGGGCTTCCCGCCCGGCGGGGAGAAGGAGATCGTCGCCTCGCGCACCTCCCGGGTGCCGTCCACGTACGTCGGGCGATACTCGGGACGGCCGAGATACTCCTCCTCACCCTCCCGCGTGGACCCGAACCCCCACACGCGCACCGCCTCCTCCAGCACCCGGCGGCCCTTCTCGTCCTCCTGGATGATGCAGAGGATGGCGTGGTCGTCGAACTGGACAGGCGTGTAGAGCCAGTAGAAAGTCCCCGCGTTGCGCGCCTGGATGCCCGGGGGCTCGGGCTCACCGACGGGGCGGATGCCCCACGAGCGGTCGCGGGTGCCCTGCCAGTGGTCGGGGGTGACCTCGACGCGCTCGTCGCCGATCAGGATGTGCCCGGTCCACCGGCCGGTCTGGGCCATCCGGGAGGAGTCGAACACCACGCGTTCCTGCCGGCGCAGGAAGTGCCGGGGTTCGAGCGTGGCCGGCACGGTGCCCTCCCAGGTGAGGTCGAAGGACAGGCCGTGCTCCGTGGGGTCGAGCACCACCCGCAGCCGTCGCAGTCCCTCGATCACCTCGACCCTGAACGGGCCGACCCTCGTGTCCATCCGGTCGTCGCCGAGCTCCCGGGAGGCCCTGACCACGCGGTGCAGGTTGCGGTGGCGTACGCAGGCGAACGCGTCGGTGACCCCCAGGTTGGGATACTGGCCGAGGCCGATGATGAGCATCAGCTCGTCGGATCCGGCGTGGCAGTTGAAGTAGTACCGGTCGTAGAAGTTGCGGTCCGACGTCGTGACGTGCCGCATCACCTCGGACGACTGGTGTACGGGATGGTCGTCGAGGGGCGACAGCGTCATCGGTGCTCCTTGGGCCGGGGAACACGTTCTAACAAGCGCTTGGTGATCGGTCAATGGGGCGCCACCCGGAAGTTCGATCAACGGGGTGCCGCGCGGAAACACGCCCGACGGGCCGCCACACGAAAGTACGGCCCGCACCTTCGCGGTGCGGGCCGTACTTTCTGCCGACGTCGTACGCCGTGATCGGTTGCGCGCCGTGTCCGGGTGCCGAGCGGGAGCCCGGTCATCCGAGAGGCGCGCCCCAACCCCTAAGGGGTTCTCTTCGGCGTTTGCGACGTGTGCGACGCGTGTTCCGCCTTGGTGTCGGCAGCCTTGTCGGTGACCTTGGCACCGACCTCCTCGGCCTTCTTCACGGCGTCATCCACCGCGCCGGAGGCCTTTCCGGCCACCGCCTCCGTCTTCTGCCCCACCCACTGGGACGCGTCGGAGGCGCTCTCCTTCAGAGTGTCCGCCCACTGGTCGGCGTTCTTGCGGTACAGAACGTAGCCCGCCGCAGCGATCGCGATGCCCGTGAACAGCAGGAACATCGGTGTTTTCCTGGACTTCACGGGAGTGGGATCGATCCTCGCGGCGGCCTGGGACAGCGCGGCGCTGAGTCTCGGCGCGAGCTGCTCCTCGATCGAGTGCGCAGCGGCGTCAAGCCTCGGTGCCGCCCACCCACGTGCCACGATGATCTTCTCGCTCGCCACGCCGCGGGCCTGGCCGGCCGCTTCACGGGCCTGACCGGCCATCTCACGAGCTTGACCGGCCACGTCGCGAGCCTGAAGGGCTACGTCATGTGCGTGCTGACTCGCCGCGTCACGGGCATGACTGGCCATTGGGCCGACCCGATCCGCGGCTCGGACGGCCTGAGCCTTCACGTGGCGCAGCCGCCTTTCCGGTGCCACGATCTTCATGTGGCGCTTTCCAAACAGTGCTAGAGGCACAACAACCTCCCCATTCGTTGGGGCCCCGTCGCCACCCCTTCCCGCTCGAAGGCGGCTCAATCATGACGGCCCGTGGGAGGATGCTTGGGGATGCGGCCACGGCCGAAATCGTCAAAGTGCCACAAAAGCAATACGTTGCTCAGGTATTGCCTACGACCTGAAGGGGGCAGTCCGATCATGGCTGAGAAGTTGATCGCGAACCTCAACACCAACCGCGGCAGCGTGAAGGTCCAGCTCTTCCCGGATCACGCGCCCAAGACCGTGAGAAACTTCGTCGAGCTCGCCGAGGGCACCCGCGAGTGGGTGCATCCGGAGACCGGCCAGAAGTCCACCGCCAAACTGTACGACGGCACGATCTTCCACCGGGTCATCTCGGGATTCATGATCCAGGGTGGCGACCCGCTGGGCCAGGGCGTCGGCGGCCCGGGTTACAAGTTCGACGACGAGATCCACCCGGACCTCTACTTCAACCGTCCTTACCTGCTCGCCATGGCCAACGCCGGTGTCCAGTTCGGCCGCGGCACCAACGGCTCGCAGTTCTTCATCACGGTGGTGCCCACGCCGCACCTGAACGGCAAGCACACCATCTTCGGTGAGGTGATCGAGGGCCAGGACATCGTCGACGCCATCGCCAAGACCGACACCGACGCCCGTGACCGTCCCACGGAGCCCGTGGTCCTGGAGTCGGTGACCATCGAGCGCGTCCAGAGCTGATCTCATGCTCGGCGGCCTCCGTCGGAGGCCGCCGTTCGCGTTCCCGCACACCCTCGTCCGGCTCCTCCGGCCCCGTCCTCGGACTCGCCCGTCCGAGGCAGCCTCGCTTCGGTCCTCGCCGCGGTTCTTTCCACGCCGTCCTTTGGGCCCGCGCCGTTCCTCGGACCCGCTCGTCCGAGGCCGTCTCACCTCGACCTGGGCTTCGCCCGGTGTGGCCCGGTCGCCGTTCGCGGGTGCACGGGCGCTCGGGATCGTGAATAGGCTGGCAGTCTGTGGATAACAGCACGCTCGAAGGGGCCAGCCACACACATGACCACCCAGCCGTCCAACGAGCCCAACACCGTTGTCCCCACCTGCTACCGGCACCCGGAACGTGAGACCTACGTCCGCTGCCAGCGCTGTGAACGTCCCATCTGCCCCGACTGCATGCGCGACGCCTCGGTGGGCTTCCAGTGCCCCGAGTGCGTGAACGAGGGCAACAGGGGCATGCGGCAGGCGCAGGCGGTCTTCGGCGGCCGGGCGGTCACCACCCCCCGGGTCACCTGGACGCTGCTGATCGTCAACGTCCTGGCGTACGCCGTCGAGACCGTGAACACCAACTGGGTACTCGCCAACTTCACGATGAACGCCTACGAGGTCGGCTATCAGGGCGAGTGGTGGCGCCTCATCACCGGTGCGTTCCTGCACCAGCCGCTGGGTGGCTCAAGCTGGGCACTGACCCACATCCTGTTCAACATGTGGGCGCTCTACGTCATCGGCCCCGAGTTGGAACGGCGCCTCGGGTCAGCCAGGTTCCTGACGCTGTATCTTCTCTCCGCGCTCGGCGGGTCCGTCGCGATCTACCTGTTCGGCATCGCCGCGGTCGGCGCCTCGGGCGCGATCTACGGCATGTTCGGCGCGCTGTTCGTGCTCGCGAGGAGGCTCGGCTACAACGCCCAGGGCGTGCTCTGGCTGATCGGCGCGAACGCCGTGATCACCTTCGTGATCCCCGGCATCAGCTGGCAGGGGCATCTCGGTGGCCTGATCGCCGGCACCCTGGTCGCCGTGATCTTCGCCTTCGCCCCCGCCAGAAACCGCAGCGCGATCCAATGGGGAGGTTGCGCGATGATGCTGGTCGTCCTGGTCGCGATGGTGCTGGGGCTGCCACCGTTCGCCGTCCAGGCCGAGCTCGGGATCTTCGGTTGATCTCCACACCCTGATGCTTCCCCAGGGTGTGGACAATCCCTGTGGAAAAGCTAGCGCCACCGAGTGGACAGGACCACCCCGAGGATGATGAACGCGAACCCGACCAGCAGATTCCAGTTCTGGAGGTCGCCGAGAAGGGGCGCGGTGGGCGCCACATAGTAGACGGCGATCCACAGGATTCCGACGATCCAGCAGGTCACCATGACCGGCGCCAGCCAGCGCGGGCTGACCTTGATCTGCTGTGACGTCTGCGGCGGGGTGTAGACCGGCTTCTTACGAGTCTTGGGCTTGGGCACTGAGGTTCTTCTCCTGCGTCAACCCTGCGCGATCCGGATCGTGCGCAGGCCGTGTCGGTGAGCGTAGTCGCTAGTGGGTGAAGTTCCGTGTAAGGATAGTCGGCGCAGGTGGGCCGTGGCGATTCCACAGGGCACCATCCTGTGGCAAATGTTATGCCGGGCCCGTGATCCGGCTCGCCGCGGCGGCCTTTCCCTTCACTACCCTGCCCCCATGAGAGCAGCGCTGAGGGCTCTGGGCGACCTCAGCCTCACCGCGGGGCTGGTCGTCCTTCTCTTCTGCGCCTACCTGCTGTGGGGCACGGGCTCCTACACCGCCGAGCAGCAGGCGCTGCTGCGTGAGGAACTCCTGGCGGAAGCCCCGCCGGGTGGAAAGGCAGGGGATCGGCGGGACAGGGCGGCCTGGCCGGTCCGGCTGGGTGGTGCGGTGGCGATGCTGACGATCCCCAGGCTCGGCGACGACTACCGGTACGCCATCGTGGAGGGCGTCGACCAGGATCGGCTGAGGATGGGCCCTGGGCACTACCCAGGAACCGCTATGCCAGGAAAAATCGGTAATTTCGTACTTTCGGGCCATCGGACCACCTACGCCGCTCCCTTCAACCGTATCGACGAGCTCCGCAGGGGCGATCCCATCCTGGTCGACACCCGCGAGACCCGCTACACCTACCGCGTCACCGGCAAACGGGTCGTCGACCCCACCGAGATCGGCGTGATCGCCCCGGTCCCCGACCGGCCGGGCCGCGAACCGGACAGAGCGCTGATCACCCTGTCCACCTGCCACCCGGAGTACTCGGCCGCCCAGCGCCTCATCGTCTCCGGCGAGCTGGAAGGCCGTGAGAACCACCCCGTACGGCCCGGGTGACCAAGATCGGAAGGAAGGTGGGTCTCATGTACGGCTGGATCTGGCGGATGCTTCCCGGCAATCTCGTGACCAGGGTGTTCGCCACCCTGGTGCTGGTCGGGCTGGTCGCGGCCGTACTCTGGTATGTCGTGTTTCCCTGGATCGAACCTCGCATCTCCCTCGACCTGACCACCGTGGGCCGATGAACCGCGCCCTACCGACCGGCGTGGGCCGACGAACCGTGTCCCTCCTGTGCGCCGTGGCCCTATGAACGGGACGCTCCTGACCGCCCAGGGCCCGATGAACCGCGTCGCCTCGACCGTCGTGGGCCGATGAGCCGGGTCCTCGTCGTCGACAACCACGACAGCTTCGTCCACACCATCGTTCAGTATCTCCGCGAACTCGGTGCCACCTGCGACGTGCGCCCGCGCGACCGGGTCGCGGTCGAGGACACCCGTGGCTTCGACGGGGTCCTGATCAGCCCCGGCCCCGGCACCCCCGAGGACGCCGGGGTGAGCGTCCCGCTCGTGGGCTACTGCGAGGCCCACGGCATCCCGCTCCTCGGAGTCTGCCTGGGACATCAGGCCATCGCCGTCGCCCACGGGGCGACCGTGGCGCGGGCCCCCGAACTGGTGCACGGCCGCACCAGCGCGATCGAGCACGACGGGCAGGGCGTCTTCGCCGGCCTGCCGTCCCCGGTGACCATGACGCGCTACCACTCGCTGGCGGTCCTGCCGGGGACGCTTCCCGAGGTCCTCAAGGTCACCGCGACCACCGAGGACGGTGTGATCATGGGCTTGCGCCACCGTACCGCCCCCGTCGAGGGCGTGCAGTTCCACCCCGAATCGGTGATCTCGGAACACGGTCGTCAACTGCTCGGAAACTGGCTGGAAAGATTGTTGTAACGCGGAACCCATCCTGGACGATTGACCAGTGAGAGTCCTTCCGCCATCGCCCCCGAGTGGCGGAAGGGCTCTTCCCCGTTTCAGGGCTCACCTGTGTTCCGGACCTCCCCGCCTTCAGGGCCTTTCCCGTTCGGGTGCTTCCCAGCGGGAGCCGAGTCGGAGGACGGGAAACGACGAAGGCCCCCGCGGTCGCGAGGGCCTTCATCGGATGATCCGGTCAGGTGCTCAGATCAGAACTCGTCACCGGGCGCCTCGTCGAAGATCGTGCCCTCATCGGGATCCGTGGGCGTCTCATCCGGCTGGTCGTCGGGAACGGTCGGCTGCTCGTCGGGGTAGGTCGGCTGCTCGGTCGGCTGGGGCGGCGCCCCGCTCGACACGATCAGCGTGATGGTCGTCCCCGGCTGATACTTGCTGCCCGCCTCGGGAGACTGGCTCAGCACGGTGCCCTTGGGCAGGTCGCTCGGCTGCTCGGAGATCTTCGCCTTGAAGCCCGCCTCCTTGAGCGCCCTCGTGGCGTCCTCGACCGTGAGGTTCACCACGGACGGGACCTCCATCGCCTCCTTCGGGACGTAGATCCGGACGGTGCTGTTCTTGTTGGCCTTCTTGCCCGCCTCGGGCACGGTCTCGAAAACGATTCCCTGCTTGCGGCTGGATGCCTTGGTCTGCACGCTGACCTTGAAGCCGGCATCCTCAAGGACCTGCTTGGCCTCCTCCGTGGTCATGTTGAGCACGGAGGGCACCTCGACCTTCTCGACGCCCCTGGAGACCTTGAGCGTCACCTCGGTGCCCTTCTCGACCTCGGTGTCGGCCGCGGGATCGGTCTCGATCACCGACCCCTTCGGGATCTCCTCGTCGTACTCCTGGACCGTCTTCACCTTCAGTTCGAGCTCGGCCAGCTTCTTGGTCGCCGCCTCCTCGGTCTGCGAGACCAACTGCGGGATCGTCACTTTGGTCGAGACGGTGGGATCGCCGGGCGAGCTGAGGAACATGACGCCGACGCCGATGAAGGCACCGATGATCAGCAGCGGGATGAGGATCCACGCCGCGGTCTTGACCGCGGTGTTCCCGCCGCTCTGCTGCCGACGTCGGCCGCCCCCGCCTCCGCCGGTGCGCCCGCCGCCGCCCTCCTCGCCGTACTCGTAAGGGGGGACGGCGGTGGTGCGCTGGGTGGCGGGGCCGCCGGGGCCGGGCGGCTGCATCATCGTCCGGGTGGCCGAGCCGTACTCGTTGTTGGCGCTCAGGGCCATCGTCTGGGCGTCCGTCGGGATGCCGGACATCGCCCGCTGGATGTCGGCCCGCATGTCCCCTGCGCTCTGGTAGCGGTGCGCAGGGTCCTTCGCCATCGCCTTGAGCACGATGGCGTCGGCCCACGGCGGGATGTCGGGGTCGATCTGCGACGGCGGGATCGGGTCCTCGCGCACGTGCTGGTAGGCGATCGCGACCGGGGAGTCACCGGTGAACGGCGGCTGCCCGGTCAGCAGCTCGTACAGCACGCAGCCGGTGGAGTAGAGGTCGCTGCGGGCGTCGACCCGCTCGCCCCTCGCCTGCTCCGGCGAGAGGTACTGGGCGGTCCCGATCACCTGGGCGGTCTGCGTCATGGTCGCGGCCGAGTCGGCCATCGCGCGGGCGATGCCGAAGTCCATCACCTTCACGTCGCCGTTGCGAGTGATCATGATGTTCGCGGGCTTGATGTCACGGTGGACGATGCCGCCGCGGTGGCTGTAGTCCAGCGCCCGCAGGATCCCGTCGACCAGCTCGGCGGCGCGCTCGGGCATCAGCCGCCGGTCGGCTCGCAGCAGGTCGCGCAGCGTGCGGCCGTCGACGTACTCCATCACGATGTAGGGCACCGGCGCGCCCTCGGAGACGTCCTCGCCGGTGTCGTAGACCGCGACGATGGACGGGTGGTTCAGTGACGCGGCCGACTGCGCCTCCCGGCGGAAGCGCGCCTGGAAGATGTGATCCCTGGCCAGGTCCGCGCGGAGGGTCTTGATGGCGACGATCCGATCCAGCCGGATGTCTCGGGCGCGATAGACCTCGGCCATGCCGCCACGCCCGACGACGCCGTCAAGCTCGTAGCGATCGCCGAGGCGTCGGGGCTGAGTCATTTCCTGCACTGTCCCTTACCGTTCATCTTGGGTGCCGGTGAGCTCTTGGGCCACCGGTGTCCATCATCGACCCGTTGCCGCATCACGTCTCCTCGTTCGGTGGCTCTGTGTCACCGGGTTCAGGAGTCGGGCTCGGTGTGGGGCTCGGTGTCACCGTCGGGCTGGGTGTCGGGCTGGGCGTCGGGCTGGGGCTGGGCGGTGGCGACGTACTCGGCCTTACGGTGGGCGTGGCCGATGTGCTTACCGTAGCCGACGGCGTGACAGAAGGGCGGGCCGAGTTCGTCGGCGAGAGCGGCGGTCTGCTCGTCGGAGACCTGGTTTCCGACGGTCTGGCCGTCGGCGACCTGGTGGCCGGGCTCGACCGTACGACCGGCTCTCCCGGCTCGCTGTCACCGGGCTGGTTCGTCAGTTCGTGGACCGCGAGGGCTCCCAGCCCGACCGCGGCGGCGCACCCCGCGACCGCGGCGGCGATCACCGTCTTCCTGCGCAGGCCGCGGCGCCCGCGCACCGGAGCGGTGCCCGCCCCGGACACCCCGTTCGCGCCCGCGCCGGTCCCGGACCCGTGACCGGACCCGGGACCGGGACCCCCGCCCTGACCGGTTCCGAAACCCGCACCCGCCCCCGCTCCCGCTCCCGCTCCGGCACCCGAACCCGTCCCAGGGCCGGACTCGGGCCGGGGAGGGACGGCGAGGGCGGAGGTGACCTCCTGAGGCCACTCGCTCGCGGGCTCCGCGCGCCAGCCCACCGGGTCGGTGAGCATGCCGAGACCGGTGGAACCGGTGGAGGTCAGCGCGTCGAGCAGCATGTCCGCCCGCTCCGACAGCTCCCTGGCACCGGCCGGGCGCCGCAGCGGGTCCTTGGCCAGGCACGCCATGACCAGTTCGCGAACCGCGGGAGGGACGCCCGACGGCAGGGGCGGCGGCGGCTCGCCGATGTGCATGAGGGCGATCGCCACCTGCGTGTCGGCGCGGAACGGCGGCCGACCGGCCAGGCACTCGTAGGCGACCACCCCGAGCGAGTAGATGTCGGTGGCGGCCGTGAGCGGCTCGCCCGACGCCTGCTCGGGGCTGACGTACTGCGCGGTGCCCATCAGGATGCCCGTCTGGGTGACCGGCACTGCCTCCATGGCTCGCGCGATGCCGAAGTCTGTGATCTTTATCACGCCCGCCTCGGTCACCAGAAGGTTCCCGGGCTTGATGTCCCTGTGGATGATCCCCGCGCGGTGCGCGGCGTGCAGGCCCATCGCGGTCTGGCGGACCACGTCGAGGGTGATCTCGGGGCTCAGCGCGCCGTCGCGTGCCAGGATGCCGGCGAGAGACTGTCCCGGCACCAGCTCCATCACCAGGTAGGCGACGCCCTCACCCTCGCCGTAGTCGAAGACCTGCGCGATGCCGGGATCGGACAGCCCGGCCGCGATGCGCGCCTCGGAGCGGAACCGCAGGCGGAAGGCCGGATCCTCCGCCACGTGCGGACGCAGCAGCTTCACGGCGACCTCGCGGCCGAGGAGCTCGTCCTTGGCCCGCCACACCTCACCCATGCCGCCCGACGCGATCCGCCCCAGCGGGCGGTATCGGCCCCCGAGCAACGCGGTCATCTACCCAGCACCGCTTCCATCACGCTCTTGGCGATCGGGGCGGCGGTCTGACCACCGGAGGCGTCGCTGCCGGCGCTCCCGGACTCGACGATCAGTGCGACGGCGACCTTGGGGTCCTCGGCGGGGGCGAAGGAGATGAACCACGCGTGCGGGTCACGGCCCCTCGCGGTCTCGGCGGTGCCGGTCTTGCCGCCGACCGTCACCCCCGGGATCTGCGCCGCGCTCGCCGTGCCCTTGTTGACGACGTTGACCATCATCTCCTGGAGCTTGCGCGCGCTGTCCTCGCTCATCGCGGTGTCCAGTTCGTCGGGGTCGGCGCTCTCGATCTCGCCGCCCTCGGCGTCCGCGATCTTGTCCACCAGGTACGGCTTCATGACCACGCCGTTGTTGGCGATGCCGGCGGCGACCATGGCCATCTGCAGCGGGGTCATCTGGTTGCTGCGCTGGCCGATCGACGCCTGGGCGAGGGCCGCCTGGTCCTCCTCGGGGCCGATCCCGCTGCCCGCGACCGGCAGCGGGATCTCGATCGGGTCGCCGCCGATGCCGAACTTGAGCGCCTGCTCGCGCAGCGCGTCGTAGCCGAGGTCCATCGCGATCTTGCCGAACGGGGTGTTGCAGGACTTCTCCAGCGCGAACGACAGCGTCACCCGCCCGGCCCCGCACGCCGCACCGCCGTAGTTGGGCAGGTCGGCGGTGGTGCCGGGCAGATCGAGCCGCTGCGGGGCGTCGACCTGGGTCTCCGGACCCACCGTGTCGTCGCTCTCCAGGTATGCGGCGGTGGTGACCACCTTGAAGGTCGAGCCCGGCGGATAGGTGCGCTCGATGGCCCGGTTGAGCAGCGGCTGGTCGTCGTCGTCGCTCAGCTTGTTGTAGGCCTTGTTGACCTCGGCCTTGCTGGGCTTGGACAGGGGGTTGGGGTCGTAGGTGGGGATCGAGACCATCGCGAGGATCGCCCCGGTCTTCGGCTCGATCGCGACCAGCGCGCCCTTCTTGCCGCTCTCGCCCAGCGCCTTGTACGCGGCCTCCTGCGCCCTGGGGTTGATCGTCAGGTCGACGTTGGCGCCCTTGGTCTGCTTGGCGGTGAACAGGTCGATACTGCGCCGGATCAGCAGGTCGGCGCTGCTCCCGTCGAGCAGGCTGTTCTCTGCCCGCTCCATGTCGCGCTCGCTTTCCGGCGCGAAGAAGCCGGTGATGGGCGCGTAGACCTTGCCCTCGGGATAGCGCCGCTGGAAGCGGAACTCGGAGTCGCCGGTGTCGATCGACTCGGCGAGGATCTTGTCGCCCGCGGTGATGCGACCGCGCTCGACCTCGTACCGTGCGAAGAAGTTTCGCGTGTTGCGCGAGTCGTCGCGCAAATCCTCCGCCCGTACGGCCTGCAGGTAGTTCACGTTGATCATGAGCAGGCCGAACATGAGCAGGCAGGCAAAGGCGGCGCGCTTGAGGGGACCGTTCATCGCTGGAACACCTGCGTCATTCCTTCGTCCTGGATGGCCTGGGGCGGAGGCTTCCTCGCCGTATCCGACATGCGTACCAGCAGCGCGATAAGGATCCAGTTAGCCAGCAGTGCCGATCCGCCCTGGGACATGAACGGGGTGACCAGGCCGGTCAGCGGGATCAGGTTGGTCACGCCGCCCACGATGATGAAGACCTGCCAGGCGAGGATGAACGACAGGCCGCCCGCCAGCAGCTTGGAGAACGGCTCACGGGCCGCGATCGAGGTGCGCAGGCCGCGCTCGACCAGCAGGGCGTAGACCATCAGCAGGGCCATCAGCCCGGTGAGGCCGAGCTCCTCGCCGGCGGCGGTGAAGATGAAGTCGGAGAAGGCGAGCGGGATGAGGTTGGGATGCCCCTGGCCGAGCCCGGTGCCGAGCACACCGCCCTGCCCCATCGCGAACAGTCCCTGCATGAGCTGGAAGCTGCCGCCGAGCTCGCGGTCGTACAGCGCAGGATTCTCCGGGTCGAGGAAGACCTCGAAGCGGGCCGCGACATGGTCGAAGATGAGCCCCGCCAGGACCGCGCCGCCGACGAAGAGCAGGATGCCGATGAGCACCCACGAGGTGCGCTGGGTGGCGATGTAGAGCATCGCGATGAACGTGCCGAAGATCAGCAGCGAGGAACCGAGGTCCTTCTGCAGGATCAGCACGCCCAGGCTGAGGCCCCAGGTGATGAGGACCGGTCCCAGGTCGCGGGCCCGGGGCAGGTCGATGAAGAGCAGTCGCCGCCCGGCCAGGGCGAGCACGTCGCGCTTGGCGACCAGGTAGCCGGCAAAGAAGATGACCAGGGCGAGCTTGGTGAACTCCGCGGGCTGGAGGGTGAAGCCGGCGATCTTGATCCAGATGGTCGCGCCGTTCTCCGAATGGCCGATGAGAGGCAGCAGCGGAGCGATCAGCAGGACCAGGCCGACGGCGCCCATGGTGTAGGTCAGACGCTGCAGCGCGCGGTGGTCGCGCAGCACGATCAGCGTCAGGGAGAACATGACGACCCCGACGGCGGTCCACAGCAGCTGGGTGGTGGCCGAGGCCCCCGGCATGCCGGACGCCTCAAGGCGGTAGATGACCACCAGCCCGATGCCGTTGACCAGCGTCACCAGCGGCAAAATCAGTGGATCTGCCCAGGGGGCGAACTTCGCCAGGACCAGGTAGGCGGCGAGCATGAGGCCACCCAGGCCGAGGCCGTAGGTGAGCATTCCCGATGGGATCTGATTGTCGAGGGCCAACCCCACGTTGGCGTACGCCAGCATCACGATGGCGACCGCGAATGCGAGCATCGCCAACTGGGCCACCCGCCGTTTGGCGGGAAGCGGGACCGGCTCGGCGCTAGGGGTGCTCATGTGTCTACTGTGACCTTGTGGGTTCGGGAGCCCTGGCGGGCGCGGAGGACGCGGAGGCGCTCGGGGACGCGGTCGGCTCTTCCTTCCGGTCGGCTTTGGCCGCGGACGACTTCAGCTCTTCGATCTTCTTCAGGCCCGCTTCGACGGTGGGAACGGGGATGCCGTCGCGGACCTGACCCTGCTGGAACGCTCCGAGGGAGGTGATCGATTCCGCGGTGCTCTGGGCCACGTCGAAGAGCTCGAAGGGGCCGAGGTTGGTCTTCACGCCCTGGAAGACCACGATCTCGTTGCCCTTGGCACCCACGAAGTACTGGTCTTCCAGCCACTGGCCGCCGAAATACCAGCCCAGGCCGCCTCCGATGACGACGACGCCGCCCGCCACGGCCAGGAGAGGCCACAGCCGGCGGCGTTTGGCCGGTCGGGCCGCGGCCCTGATGATCGGCTCGTCGATGTCGTCGTCGTCGGAGATGACGGGCTGCGGCATGGTGACCGCGCTGGCGCGACCCGCGGGGGTGTCCGGCAGCTCCGACCGCGGCATGCTGGAACCCGCGGCGCCGACCACGGCCGCGTCGGTGCGCGGTACGTGGCTCTCGTCCACCTCCAGCACGTCGGCGAGGACGCAGGTGATGTTGTCGGGACCGCCGCCACGGTTGGCCAGGTCGATGAGGGTGCGGACCACCCCCTCCGGGTCTTCGATCGTGGAGAGCGTGTGGTGCAGTGTCTCGGCGCTCACCACCCCGGACAGGCCGTCGGAGCAGAGCAGGTAGCGGTCGCCGACCTGGGCCTCGCGCAGGGACAGGTCGGGGTCGACCTCACCGCTGCCGTCGAGCGCCCGCAGCAGGATCGACCGCTGTGGATGGGTGGCGGCCTCGTCCTGGGTGATGCGGCCGTCGTCCACCAGTGACTGCACGAGGGTGTGGTCGTGCGTGATCTGGTAGAGCTCTCCGGCGCGCAGCAGGTAGGCCCGTGAGTCGCCGACGTGGACCAGGGCGACCCTCGTCCCCGACCAGAGCATGGCGGTGAGGGTGGTGCCCATGCCCTTGAGGCTGGGATCGCGGCCCACCATCTCGTGCAGCTTGCGGTTGGCGTCGCGTACCGCGGCCTCGATGGCGCTGAGCAGGTCACCCCCTTGGGCGTCCACGTCGAGCGAGGACATCGCGGCGATGGCGACCGAGCTGGCCACCTCGCCGTGTGCGTGGCCGCCCATGCCGTCCGCGACGGCGAGCAGGCGGCCGCTGGCGTAGGCGGAGTCCTCGTTGCCTTCGCGGAGGAGGCCGACGTCGGAGCGGGCGGCGTAACGGAGTGCGATGGTCATTTGCGCAATTCGATGACGGTCTTACCGATGCGGATCGGAACACCGAGCGGCACCGGAGTCGGACGGGTGACTTTGGAGCGGTCGAGATACGTGCCGTTGGTCGAGCCGAGATCTTCCACGATCCACTGACCGTCCTGGGGAAAGAGCCGGGCGTGCCGGCTGGAGGCGTAGTCGTCGCTGACTACCAGCGTCGCGTCGTTCGCCCGGCCGATGGTGATGGGCGTCTCCGAGAGGGTAATGGTGGTGCCTTGGAGGGGGCCACCGGTAACGATCATCTCCCGTGGCTCCCCCTTTCTGGATTTGGCCGCGGGCTTCACCGGCTTGGGGGCCTTGCGCGCGGGGACGGCGGCGGCCGTGCGTGATCCGAACAAGTCTGTCCGGATCACACCGACCGCGGCAATCACGAAGAACCACAGCACCGCGAGGAAGGCGAGCCGGATCAGCAGCAGCGTGAGCTCGGACATGGACCGTCTGTTTACCTTTAATCGCGCCGGAAAACCAGGGTCGTTCGCCCCAGCGTCACACGAGTGCCGTTCTGGAGCTCGACCCGGCGAACCGGCTGGCCGTTGACGAAGGTGCCGTTCGTGGAGCCGAGGTCGACGAGCGCGACCAAGGGACCCTCCACTCGCAGCTCGGCGTGGTGCCGGGACACACCCGGGTCGACCAGCCGTAGATCGCAGTCGGTGCCCCTGCCGAGCAGGGTCACCGGTGTTGTCAGATCGAAGGACCGCTGGCCCTGCGGGTCGTCCTGGGTGGAGACCAGCAGGCGGGGGCGGCCCCCGAAGGCGTGAGACCGCGCGGGGGGCACGTCGCTCACCGGGGTGCGGATCTCGTCCTGCTCGACCGTCGCGCCGCGGATCACGCCCGAGCGGATGCGGAACAGGCCGACCGCGAGGTCGTCGGCCGTCTCGAAGCGGACCCTGACCGGTCCCACGAAGGAGTAGCCCTGTTCCTTGGCGTACTCCCTGGCGAGGTTGGCCAGCTCGTGGCTGATGCTGTCGGAGTAGACCTCCAACCGCTCGCTGTCGGTCGTGGACAGTTCGACCACGAAGTCGTTGGGCACGAGAGTGCGGCCCTGGGCGACGATCGCCGCCCGCTCGTCCATTTCCCGTTGGACCGCACTGGCGACCTCTACCGGCTGAAGGTCAGATTTGAACGCCCGCGCAAAGGCCCCCTCGACCAAGCCTTCGAGCCTCCGCTCGAAACGCTGAAGGACTCCCATCGGGTACCTCCCCTCCTCCGTCTATCTGGTCGCGGCCGCTTGGGGGCTCGTTGGCTCGTTCCTCGCTCTCTCGCACCCAGCTGCCCGCTTCCGCATCTAGGAGGATCGTATCCGGGTTCATGGGTACCGGCCGATTCGTGCTAATGTTTCGACCGCACCCAACAAGGGCGGGTGGCGGAACGGCAGACGCGCACGGTTCAGGTCCGTGTGTCCGAAAGGACGTGAGGGTTCAAATCCCTCCTCGCCCACAAGATCACCACCCCGGTCATGCGAGCATCGCGACCGGGGTTTTGTCGCTTTCCGGGAAACCGCGTATTCATCTGAGCCGTCCGTAAGGTCTCGTGCCGGACCGAGTGGATCATCGATCAAGATAGTCGCTCGCTCCGTTATAGAGAAGTCTCAGGGGTTACGCATGGGTCTTGTGGTTTTTGGCCCACTACGGCATGCCTCACCCTTCTACCCTGCCGTGCTTGCTGATCACTTTCGGATGACTTGCAGGGGTTCGTCGGGTGCTCGGATTACGCTGACAGAGAACATGGGCCGGGGAAAGAATCTTTCCCCGGCCCATGCCGTCTCCCGCCGATCCCGAGACCGGTCCTGTCGGCTCCCGTCGGTCCCCGCCGGTCGGCGGGCCGCGAGTCAGGGGGCCGCTAGCGGGCCGCGAGCACCCGCACGTCCAGGACCTCGCCGAGCAGGTCCGTGAGGCTCACCATGCCGACCACCTCGCCGCCGTTCTCCGTGACCAGGCCCAGGTGCGCGTGGGCGTCCTGGAGCGTGGAGACCGCGTCGGGGATCGTGGTGGCCTTGTCCAGGCGCGGCACCGGGCGGGCGAGCTCGGCGGGGCTCGCCTCGGGCCGGACGAGGATGTCCCTGACGTGCACCACGCCCAGGACGTCGCCCGGCCTGCCGGAGGTGACCAGCATGCGCAGGTGCCCGTCGCGTGCGGCGACCTGGCGCATCTGCTCGCTCGTCGCGTCGGTGGGCACCGAGGTGGTCTTCTCCAGCGGCAGCATCAGTCGCTCCACCGGCTGCTGGTGAACCCGCAGGGCCCGGGTGAGCAGGTCGTGCTCGTCGCGGTCGAGCAGGCCCATCCGGCCCGACTCGCCGACCAGCATCGCCAGCTGGACCGGGGTCCTGGTGGTGGCCAGCTCGTCCTTGGGATCCACCCCGAACAGCCTCAGGATCCCGTTCGTCAGGCCGTTGAGCGCGGCGAGCACCGGCCTCATGAGCCAGGTGAAGCCGCGGAACGGCAGGGCCAGCCCCATCGCCGCGGTCTCCGGGTGGGTGAGCGCCCACGACTTGGGGGCCATCTCGCCGATCACCATGTGCAGGAAGGTGACGAACGCCAGCGCGATCACGAGCGAGACGGCGACCCGCAGCGACTCTGGCAGGCCGACCGCGCCGAAGACCGGCTCCAGCAGGTGCTCGATGGCCGGCTCCGTCACCATGCCGAGGCCGAGCGAGCACAGCGTGATGCCCAGCTGGGCTCCGGCCAGCATCAGGGAGAGCTCCCTGCTGCCGCGCACGGCGGCGCGGGCGGCGAGCCGGGTGAACCGGCCGCCCTTGCCAGCCATCTCCTCCAGGCGGTGCCTGCGGGCCGAGATCACCGCGAACTCGGCGGCGACGAAGAAGGCGTTGCCGATCAGCAGGGCCACACCGAGCAGAAGGGCGGAGACGGTGCTCATCGCCGCCTCACCCCGCTCCGCTCGATCATGGGCGGCTCGGGGCCACGCTGGATCATCCGCGGCGCGTTCATCTCCGGCTCTTCCTCATCCCCGGTCTTCCCGGGTCTCGTCTCCGTGCCCTGGTCGCCATCGGTCTCCCGCGACGTGTTGAGCGACAGCCGAACCCACTCGGGGACCCTGCGGTGCACGGAGAGCACCGTGAGCACCGCCTCCTCCTCGTCGACGTCGTCGCTCTCCAGGGGATCGTGCCGCGGCGTCAGCGTGACGGTCGCCTCGTCACCGGGCTCGGTCATCCGGCCGAGGGTGGCGAGCACCAGGCCCGCGACGGTGTCGTAGTCGTCGCTCTCGGGGAGCTGCAGCCCGATGGCCCGCTCGATCTCGTCCAGCCGGAGCGTGCCCGGCAGGTCCCACGTGCCCTCCTCGCCCACGACGACCCCCGCGGGCTCCGGGTCGTTCTCGTCGATGAGCTCGCCGAAGAGCTCCTCGGCGAGGTCCTCGATGGTCACCACGCCGGCCAGGCCGCCGTACTCGTCGATGACGCACGCCAGGTCGTCGCGGGCGGTGCGCATGCGCTCCAGGACGAGAGGCAGCGGTGACGAGGTGGGCACCAGGAGCGCGGGACGGGTGATCTCCTCCAGCCTGCCGTCGGTCAGCCCCGACTTGAGCAGCTCGCGTACGCCGGTGACGCCGACCACGTCGTCGCCGTTCTGGTTGCAGAGCACCGGGTAGCGGGAGTGACCATGCCTGCGGACGGCGTCGACCAGGTCGGAGATCGGCCGGTCGTCCCTGAGCAGCACGAGGCGGGGGCGCGGCACCATCACGTCCTCCGCGGTGCGGTCACCGAACTCCAAAGCCCGCTCCAGCAGCTCCGACAGCCTCGGCGGCAGGTCACCCGCCGTGGCGGACTCGGAGATGATCCGCGACAGCTCCTCGGGGCTCGCGCCGTGCTCGATCTCCTCCACCGGCTCCACGCCGACCCGGCGCAGCAGGCCGGTGGCGGCGGAGTCGAACAGCCGGACGACCGGTCCGGCGATCCGCAGGTAGATCAACGTCGAGCGGGCGAGGAACTTCGCCACGGGCTCGGGACGGGCGATGCCCAGGTTCTTGGGGGCCAGCTCGCCGAAGACCATCTGGATCACGGTGGCGATCGTGACGGCGAGCGCCACGGCGATGCCGGGCACGGCCCCCGACGGCACTCCCGCGTCCTCCAGCCAGGGACGGATGACCGTGGCGATGGCGGGTTCGGAGAGGAAGCCGACGAGCAGGGCGGTCACGGTGATGCCGAGCTGCGCGCCCGACAGCATGAACGACAGCCGTTTCGTCACCTCCAGCGCCCGTGCCGCGGCCGCGTCGCCGGAGTCGGCCTGCTCACGCAGCACACCCCGGTCCGCCGCGACGAAGGCGAACTCCTGGGCGACGAAGTAACCGGTGGCGAAGGTGAGGAGGAGGATGGCCAGAAGGCCCAAAGCCGTGTTCACCGGGCGGCTCTCCCGGTTGGTTCAGTGGTGCCCGTGCGTTCGCACGGGCAGATATTCCACGAGTCCGGAGTGGACACGATCATCCTTTCGAGCAGAGGTGGTCCTCTACCGTAACGATCCGGGTGGGGGTCAATGTTTCCGGATCGGCCGACGATCGCATTGTTGGTCGCTAACCACCTGTCTGAGTACTTTTACATAGGGAAACCTTGGCCGCCTCGCGGCAGGTTCCTGAGCCACGACGTAGCGTCGATAATGACGTTTTCACCATGAGATCGAGAAGTGGCGGGACAAGACGTGGCTGACAGGCCCGAAGACGACGACCGCACCCGCGCGCTGCGATCGCCCACGCCGGGGCCCGTGCCGTCGAGAGCGGCCGGGCAGCCCGCCTACCCCTCGCCCGGCGGCCCGGGGACGCCCGTCCGGGGGGCGTCGGCCTCCTCCCGGGAGACGCCCGTCCGGCAGGAGGCGTCCTCGCGCGAGGTGCCGCCCTCCCGGGGAGGCGGGCGGGTGTACGGCAAAGCCAGATCGGGTTCCGGCCCGGTCAGGCCGCTGAACGCCCCCTCGGCCCAGCCGGGGGGCTCGGGCGGGGGCTCCGGCGGCCAGGGCGGCGGGTTCGCGTCGCGCATGCCCGCCTGGCGGCCGAAGCGTCCCGGAAGGCTCGCCGTGCGGATCCTCGCCGGACTGGTCGTCGTGCTGCTCCTCCTGACCGTCGTCGGGTATTTCACGGTCAACTCGCGGCTGACCCGGGTCGAGGCGCTCACCGACTACGAGGGCCGTCCCGCCGACACCCCCGGCACCAACTGGCTGCTGGTCGGCTCCGACAGCCGCGAGGGCCTGACCGCGGCCCAGCGCAAGAAGCTCGCCACGGGCAAGGCGGTGGGCCGCAGGACCGACACGATGATGCTGCTGCACATCCCCGAGGGCGACGACCGCCCGACCCTGGTCAGCCTCCCGCGTGACTCGTACGTGCCGATCGACGGCCACGGCAGCAACAAGCTCAACGCCGCCTACGCCTTCAAGGGCGGCCAGCAGTTGCTTCCCAAGACCGTGGAGCAGGTCACCGGGCTGCGCATCGACCACTACATGGAGATCGGCTTCGGCGGCTTCGTGGGCATCGTGGACGCCATCGGCGGGGTCGAGATCAACGTCAAGCAGGCGATCAAGGATCCCAAGGCGGGGATCAACCTGAAGAAGGGCCTGCAGACCATGGACGGCGGGACGGCCCTCGGCTATGTCCGCACCCGCGCCACCGGCACGATCCCCGACCTCGACAGGACCCAGCGCCAGCGCCAGTTCTTCTCCGCGGTGGTGAAGAAGGCGGCGAGCCCCGGCGTCCTGATCAACCCCTTCACCTCCGTCCCGCTCGCGCTGAGCGCGGCCGACTCGGTGACCGTCGGCGAGGAGACCGGCGCGTTCGACCTGCTCTCCCTCGGCCTCGCCATGGGCGGCGACCCGATCACCACGGTCGTGCCCATCGGCTCCCTGCCCACCATCGACGGCCAGTCCGTCGTCAAGTGGGACCGGGAGAAGGCCCTGCGCATGTTCGAGGCCCTCGCCCAGGACAAGCCCGTCCCCAAGGACGCCCTCGGCAAGTGACCTCCTCCCCGGTCTTCCTGGGGCGTCGGCCCAACTCGGTTTCGCGCTCCGCGGCCTGCTCGTCCCGCATCGGACAACGATGCCGGACGTCGAACGGAGGCGATCGGACCGCGTCCTTCGGAGACCGGGGAGTCCCGTCGTGTCACGCGGGAGCGGGGCGAGACGCCGAGGGGCGGCGGGGCCGAGGCGGTCAGCGCCGTCGTGTCACGCGGGAGCGAGGCGAGGACTTCGCGGTTGTAAGCAGTCCGTAATCGATCGAGGGCGGTGCCGCGGATAGCGTCGGCGTCGAGGCCGGAGGGACATCTCGGCTTTCTCCCCGTGGCCGGAAGCCGCAGGACTCGACGCCGGAGGTATCCCATGAGATTCAAGAGGTTGCTCCGACACCCCGTCACCTGGGGCGTCCTGGCGTTGGGCGCCGTCGCGCTCGGTGTCGCGCTGTACCTGTTCCAGCCGTGGCGCCTGTTCACCGTCGTCGAGGTGAACGAGGCGCTGCCCGTGGCGACCGCGCCACCCGGAGCCGAGGCCACCCCGCAGGGCGAGCCCTCGACGTCCTCCGCGTCCGCTGCGCCCTCCGAATCCTCCGTGCCCGCTCGGGAGCCGAAGACCCTGTCCAAGGGCACGTTCATCTCCCACGAGCACAAGACCGAGGGCAGGGCGAGGGTGCTGGAGCTGCCCGACGGGAGCCGGGTCCTGCGGATCGAGGACCTGAACACCTCCGACGGGCCGGACCTGCGGGTCTGGCTCAGCGATCAGCCCGTCAAGGAGGGCACCGCGGGATGGTTCAACCTGGACGACGGCAAGCACCTCGAACTCGGTGACCTGAAGGGAAACAGAGGCAACGCCAACTACGCCATTCCCGCCGGCGCCGACCTCGACAGCCTGAGGTCCGTCACCATCTGGTGCAAGCGCTTCAGTGTCTCCTTCGGCGCCGCCGCCCTGACCTGACACAATCTCCGACCCATGAGGGTTTCTGAGGAACTGCATGCGATCGGCCGCCCGCTCGTCGAGGCGCAGCTCGCCCACCCGACGGTGGTGGGCATCGCGCGGGGAGACCTGCCGGAGCCGGTCTTCCGGTCGTGGCTGGAACAGGACTACCTGTTCCTGCTCGACTACGTCCGGGTCTTCTCGCGACTCGCGTGGCAGGCTCCGGACGGGCATCTGGGCGACCTGGTGGACCTGGCGCACGCCACCTTCCACGAGGAACTGAGCCTGCACCGGTCGCTGTCGGCCGAGTTCGACGCCGACCTCGGCGGCGCGAGGAAGGGTCCGGCCTGCGCGGCGTACACCTCCTTCCTACTCGACTCCGCGGCCGTCTACGCCGACGGCCTGGCCGCGCTCTACCCCTGCATGTGGGGCTACTCCACGCTCGGACGCGTCCTGGCGGAGAACCCTCCTGAGGAGCCCCGCTACCGCGCCTGGGTGGACACCTACGCACACCCCGCCTTCACCGAGCTGACCGAGCGCATCGCGGTGATGATCGACGAGGTGGCACCGGACCCTGGCAGGGCGGGGAAGCTGTTCGCCGAGGGGATGGCTCACGAACTCGCCTTCTGGGACGTTCCCTGACAGCGGAACGTGGGTGAACGCCTCCGGCGGCCGGGTCCTTCCGCCCTCCGCCGATCTGCCGGATTATCGGTTCTCCGTGGGACGCTCCCAGCCGCCCTCGGTGAACGGCTTCCCCGCCCCGCCGGTGAACGGACAATTCGGCAGGCTGGATGTCCCCAATTAGCCTGCTATCAGGGGAAATTGAAGGTCCGGATGCGGGCGTCCGAGCGGCTTCGCGCCCCATCCGGTGGGGGACGTTGGAACAATGAGCGCATGAGTGTTCCTGAAGTTGAGGTGCAGGCCGTGCCGGAAGACGCGTTCCTGCTCGACGTACGTGAGAACGACGAGTGGCGTGCCGGGCACGCGCCCGGCGCCGTCCACATCCCCCTGGGCGAGCTGCAGGCGCGGGTCGACGAGGTGCCCAAGGACACACCCGTCTACGTGGTCTGCCGGGTCGGCGGCCGTTCCGCGAACGCCGCCGCCTGGCTCAACCACGTCGGCTGGGACGCGATCAACGTCGGCGGCGGCATGCGGTCCTGGGACGGCGCGGGACGCCCGATGATCGCCGAGAGCGGCCAGGACCCCTTCGTCGCCTGAGCCGTACGCACCGGGCGAGGGGAAGCCCTTGAAGGGGACACGAGGGGGAGCCCTTCCTAGGAAAGGAATGAATGACATAATCGGGGCGAATGTCTACCGCGGGAGCTCGGGCGTAACCGGGCTGAGAGGGCGGAATCACGCAGAGGGTCTCGAACCCTCCGACGCGCCGCCGACCGCATGAACCTGTCCGGATGGTGCTGCGCTTACGTGCACCGCCGCTGCAGCGCAGGTCAGAGGCTAATCATGTATGGGTAGAGGGCCGTTTGTCCCCTCGTACGGCTACGAAGTACAGCAGTAGTCATGAGATGTGCACGCTGTCCTTGATCCTTCGCCCCTGAGAATTTCGGTGATCTTTGTCGCGGGATTCCGTCCCCTTGACTGCGGGATCCCGCTCCCTTCTGGCTCAAGTTTTGGACTGCCCCGCAGAGTGGACCGGCCAAACGTGCAACACGGGCACGGTTTCGCGCGATAGACAGCTGTGGACACCAAACTGCTCGATACTGTGAAATCAAGAAAAGTTGCAATAGCAATTATTTTTGGCATCTCTGCCACGTTTTCGCTAATGGCAGTTTTGGCAGACTTTCTTCCAGGCAACATGTATCAAGCGATTATATTATTCATGCTCGCGCTGGTATTGATGGGACCGCTGTCACGGAAGGGCGAAGTCGGGACATCCGGCTCCCCTGTGCTCGCTATTGCTAATCGTATTGCAAGTAGGGCCAGTACTGGAGTGATAGGAGTAGTGAATTTATCTTTCGGTGTTCTTGTATTTGTGAGCGACAGTATAGATTATAGTATCGTTAATGCTTTAATGGTATTCGGTATGGCGGCAGTAGCTGTACGAGTACTTCGTATTGAAGGTTACGCTCAGGAACTCAAGCAAATCAGTGTGCCGACCGAAGATGACCTGGGTGAAAGATTTTCCGTTGCTACGGAGCATCTAATAAAGGCGGCGGCCGATGTTGCTCTACTGCAAAACGAGATTCAAGCGAGAGCAGAGATAGCCAAAGATTTGACCCGACAAGCCAAGGAGAGTCGCGAACGAGCTGAGAGAGATCGAGAATATGCTCAAACGCAGCGTGATGCTGTCGAGGCAATTGAGCGTCTTGTTGCAGCTCGCGCCGATCCCCTCATTAAAGCGATCGACGATAGATCAAAGAGGTCCCAGTGGCTATTTGTGGCGCTCGGCGCTTTGCTGGGAACCGCTCTTCAGCTATTGGTGGAACAATTTATCAAATAGCCATGGTCTTTGGCTGTCATTTGAATCTTCTTCTAAGGTCCCCTCTGATCGAGGGCGCTACTAAGTTTCTTTAGCGCCTCGCAGGTGGCTTCGTCGGTGGCGTCGGTGTAGACCTCCATGGTCATTTGATGTTGCTGTGACGGAGAACCCGCATGGCTACGCGAGGATGAACGTTGAGGGCGGCCAGTAGGGTTGCGCACGTCCCGCGCATGCCGCGCACGGTGATCCGGCGTACGCCCGCCTTCGCCACGCGAGCATCGAACCGGCCGTTGAACTTCGTCGGGTCCATTGCCTTCCCCAGAGGAGAGGTGAAGACCAGGCCCGTTTCTTGCCACTGCCCCGCGGCTTCCCTTTTGTCGTGGTCCTGCTGCTGCTTGCGCAGCTTCAGGGCGGCAAAGCAGATCCCGGGCAGGGGAAGCGGCGCTTCGGAATCGTCGGTCTTCACCGCTCCGAAGCAGGCGATTACGGACCCTTTGCAGCTGTTCGCCGACGTACAAATCCCCCGCGTCCAGGTCCACATACTTCCAATCGAGCCCCAGCACCTCGCCCTTGCGTAGGCCCAGAACGAGGATGAGGACGTACACCGCATAAAGCGGATCAGCCTCGTTGCGCGCGTTCTCCAGGAACAGCCGCGCCTCGTCCACCGACCACGCCTTGTCCTTACGCCTGCGCAGGGTGGGAAGGCGGAGCGCGGTCGCGGCATTTTTGGTGATGACCTCCTCCGTGATCGCGTTGGACAGAAGGCTACGGAGAATCTTCACGGCCTTTTGCGCCGTGGCCTCGGAAAGCCTCTGGCCACAGCACTGGCCGACCGCGCAGCAGTGCCGACGCCGCTTGGGATTCCAGTGCTCGACAGGGCGCCGCGCGTCTCTATGAACCGCGCCGGGTTTCGTGGAAACTCGGCTACTTGGTTTCTGCCGCGATGGGTGCGGCCTGTTGGTGACAGTAGTGGATCGCTTCGTACTCTGCGGGCGGGATGTTGCCGCAGGCGGTGTGCAAACGGCGATGGTTGAACCAGTCGAGGTATTCCAGCGTCGCCAACTCGACGTCGTCCATGCTCCTCCAGGGACCGTAGCGGCGGATCAGCTCGGCTTTGAACAGACCGTTGAAGGATTCGGCCAGAGCGTTGTTGTAGGAGTCGCCGCGACTGCCCACAGAAGCGACCGCGCCGGTGTCGGCCAAGCGCTCGGTGTAGCGGATAGACAGATATTGCGCCCCGCGGTCGGAGTGATGAACCAGTTCAGACAGATCCGCGGACTGGGTGTGGTTGCGACGCCAGATGGCCATCTTCACAGCGTCCAGGGCCAGATCGGTGCGTAGATGGGTGGCGATCTGCCAGCCGACGACCATCCGGGAGTAGACGTCGATGACGAACGCCGCGTATACCCAGCCCGACCAGGTGCGGATGTAGGTCAGGTCGGCGACCCAGAGCCGGTTCGGCGCCGGCGCGTAGAAGTTGCGGCTGACCAGATCGGCCGGTCGTTCGCCCTGGCCGCCGGCGGTGGTGGTTGTCCGGGTCTTGCCACGGACCAGTCCGGCGATGCCCAGCTCGCTCATCAGTCGCTGGACCGTGCACCGGGCGACCACCCGCCCGTCGCGTTGCAACTGCCGATAGATCTTGCGGGCGCCGTAGCAGGAGTAGTTGTCCTGGTAGATGCGGGTGATCTCCGCTTTGAGCCGGTCATCGCGTACTGCTCGCGCAGACGGCGGCCGGGTGCGGGCTGCGTAGTATGTCAAGGGCGCGGCCTGCATGACCCGGCAGATCGGCTCGACGCCGAACTGGTCGCGGTGCGCGTCGATGAAGGCGTTCATCTGGGCGGTCGAGGGTCGAGTTCCCTGGCGAAAAAAGCCGATGTCGCCTTGAGGATCTCGTTGGCACGGCGCAGCTCGCGAACCTCGCGCTCCAGCTCGGCGATCCGCTTGGCCTCATCGGTGCTGGTCCCGGGCCGCTGACCGCCGTCGATCTCGGCCTGCTTGACCCAGTTGCGCAGCGATTCTGACCCGATGCCCAACTGCCGGGCAACGCGGGTGATGACGCCGAACGACTCCCCGGACTGCGCGGTTGCCTCCTGCACCATCCGAACCGCCCGCTCTTTCAACTCCGGCGGATACCGACGCTGGGCGGGGTGCGACGAACCAGATCGACCCGACATGAGCTTCATCCTTTCCAACCGATGAAGCCTCCAGCAATCCCGGCGCGGTTCACTAGAGGGATATCCCTCTAGACCTAGAGGTCAGACGGTTGCCGTACAGCCAGGAAGTACAGCTACCGCTACGTACGTAGCTGTACTTCTGCGGACGTCTACGGACTCGTCTCATGAGACGTTCGCGCGAACCCGGCACTGGCCGAACACGGGCGAATGGTGCATCATGAGGGCGCGAGCTGGGGTGATCCCGGCTTTGCGTGTCAACCAACGCGGGAGCTTGGGGCAACCAGGCTGAGAGGGCGACTACAGCTGTCGCCGACCGCATGAACCTGTCCGGGTAATGCCGGCGTAGGGAGTGTGCGCGATGACGTCTGCCGCCGTTGATTCCACCAAGGGCTCCGGCGATCCCGGGGACTCAGGGGCGGTCGAGGCGCCCCTCACGCTCGGCGAGGCTCCTCCCAAGGCCCTCGGCGTGCTCGACCAGGGCGCGCTCTGGGCCAACCTGGGAGTCAGCCTGCTCGGGTTCTCCGGTGCGATCGCCCTGATCAACCCGCTCGGCGACCGGCCGCTGAGCTTCGTGGCCGCGATCCTGGCCGCCGTCGTGGGCAGCGTCATCGGTACCGCGATGGTCGGCCTGGCCGCGATTCCCGGGCAGCGGACCGGCGCTCCGGCGATGGTCCTGCTGCGAGGCCTCTTCGGGGCCAGGCTCTCCTACCTGCCGACCGTGCTGAACATCATCCAGATGCTGGGCTGGGGGGCCTTCGAGCTGTGGGTGATCGCCCAGGGCGCCCAGGCCATCGCCGGGTCCTTCGGTGTCGAGGTGCCCTACGCGGTCTGGGTGGTCGTCGCGGGGGTGATCACCACCGCGCTCACCATCCGGCCGCTGGGAGCGGTTCGCCTGCTCCGCAGGTACGTCACCGCCGGTGTGGTGATCTCGATGATCTGGTTCACAGTCGCGCTCTTCCAGCGGGGACCGGCGATCGGAGGCGGATCCTGGGAGGCGTTCGCCCCCGCGGTCGACTACGTGATCGCGCTGTCGGTCTCGTGGGTGCCGGTCGCGGCGGACTTCGCCCGCTTCTCCCGCTCCGGCAGGGCCGCGTTCACCGGGGTCGTCGGCGGCTACACGATCGCCCAGGTGGCCTGCCTCGTCCTCGGCATCGCGGCGCTCGCACTGGTCGGCAACGACCCGAACCAGGTCTGGGACCCCTTCGTCGCCGCGGCGCTCGGCCCGCTGTTCTTCGGCATCCTGGTGCTGCGCGAGACCGACCAGTCGTTCGTGAACGTCTACTCCACCGCGATGTCGCTGCAGAACCTGCTGCCCAGGCTGGACCGCCGGATCATCTCCGTCGCCATCGGCGTGCTGGTCACCCTGCTCGCGATCTTCGTCAACGCCGAGACCTACACCGGCTTCCTCGGGCTCATCGGAGCGGTATTCGTGCCGATGTTCGCGGTGCTCGCCGCGGACTACTTCCTGCTCGGCGGCGCCGATCGCTGGGACACCTCGGAGACCGCGCCCTCGCGCCCGCTCATGGTGGTCGCGTGGGTGCTGGGCTTCGTGACGTGGTGGATGCTCGCCGCACTGCCGACCGCTCCGGAGGTCGCGTGGTGGACCTCGTTCTGGAACGGCGTCCGCGACGCGCTCGGCTTCGTCCCGCAGCCGTGGATGAGCGCGTCCGTCGGCGCGTTCCTCGTCGCGGGTCTCGCCACCCTGGCCCTCGGCGCGCTCCGGCGCCGCTCCTGACCGTGCCGGCCGTGCGGTTTCCGGTCGGGGCATACGAGGGCGTACGGCTTTCTGTCGCACGGGAGCGTACGCCTTCGGCCGGACGGAGAGGGGCGGCCGAGTGGGCGAGGCGGTCTACGCGCCGCCGGGATCGCGGGCCATGGCGGTGGACTCGATGCGCAGCAGGCGTTCCTTGGCGGCGGATCCTCCGGCGTACCCGCCCAGGACGGCCTCGCTCTCGACGACCCGGTGGCACGGCACGATGACGCACACCGGGTTGCTGCCCAGCGCGTTGCCGACCGCGCGCAGCGCCCGCGGCCTGCCGATCCGCTCGGCGATCTCGCGGTAGGTCGTCACCGTCCCGTACGGCACCGCGAGCATCATCTGCAGGACGGTCCTGGAGAACTGGGTCGCCAGGCGCAGGTCGACCGGTGTCGTGAAGGCGCGGAGCCTGGCGGAGAAGTAGGCGTCCAGCTCCCGGCGGACGGGATCGAGCCGCCGGGCGTCCGGCCCGATGAACGTGCCGACCTCCCTGCTGATCCGTTCGAAGACGACGTTCTCGTCCTCGTAGCTGCAGGCCACCACACCCCTGCCCGTCACCGCGAGGGTGAGACGCCCCAGCGGGCCGTCGAGCGTGCCGAACGCGATGTCGGGATGGCTCGTGCCGACGTAGTCGGGCGAGGTCACCCGTAGCAATGCATCGATGTCGCCGGATGACATGGCCCCACCCTTTCGTATCCAGGTGTGTGGTGACCGCAGAGTATCGGACGGATCGCCCGGCCAGTGGCAACACGTGCGGGACGAAAGTGCCAAGATCAGGCCGGTTGAGACGGCACTATGGGTCTGTGGTGGATTACAGGGCCGGCAGTGACGGCGGTATCGGCCGTGAGGTCGTCGCCGCGGCGCCCAACGCGATCGTCGCCATCGATCGCGAGCAGACGGTGCTCGCCTGGAATCCCGCCGCCGAGCGCCTTTTCGGCTGGTCGGCGAAGGAGATCGTCGGGCGCCGGGCGCCGGTGGTCCCCGAGGAGCTGACGGCCGAGCACAACGCGGTCCTGGAGAAGGTCCGCACCGGCGGTGAGGTCTCGCTGAGGACCAAGCGGTTTCGCCGCGACGGCAGCCTGATCGACGTGCGGGTCGACACCGGCGCGCTGTCCTCGCCGGACGGCGCCCTCCTCGGCTACGTCAGCGTCTACCACCTGGCCCAGACCGACGAGACCGCCAACGAGCGCAGCACCCGCAGGGCACAGCTCGTCCGCAGGCTCACCGACGTGGTCGCCGACATCAACGCCGAGCTGGAGCTGCCCGCCGTGCTCGACCGGATCGCGGCGAGCCTCGCCGAGCTGACCGGGGCCGAGGCGGGCGGGTTCGTGTTGATCGAGGGCGACAAACTCAGGCTCGTGGCCTGCCACAACCTTCCCGACTCGATACGCGACTCCACCGCCGACCTTCGCACCAGCCTGGTCGGCAGGCTGCTGCGCGAGGGCAGGACCGTCCTGCTGGAGACCGGCGACCAGAACCGCCTGGACGAGCTGATCTGGTCGCGGCTGCCCGGCCTGCACACCATCGCCCTCGGCCTCGCCGCCATGGGCGGGCGGCCGTACGGTGCGCTGTACGCGCTGTTCGCCAAGCGCAAGGTGAGCCACCTGGAGCTGGAGCTGCTGGAGCTCCTCGCCGGTCACGCGGGCATCGCCGTGGGCAACGCGATGGCCTACCAGGAGGCCGTACGCCAGCGGGCCCACGAGCGGGCGGTGTTCGACGCCAGCGCCGACGGCATCGCGGTCCTCGACGGCGCGGGCAGGGTCGTCCGGTGGAACCCGGCCGCGAGCGAGCTGACCGGTTTCCACGCCACAGAGGTGATCGGCGGGCCGCCGCCGTTCGAGCTGCCGAGGCCCGGGGACAAGCTCGGCATCCAGCTGCCGTCGGGCACCTGGCTGGACGTGCTCTGCGCGGAGATCGTGGAGACGGGCGAGATCGTGGTCGACTTTCGCGACGTCACCCGCGCGAAGGAGCTGGAGGAGGCCAAGGACCTCTTCCTCGCCACCACCAGCCACGAGCTGCGCACGCCGATCACCGTGGTCCGAGGCTTCGCCAGCACGCTCGACAGCCGCTGGGACGGCATGACAGACGCCGAGCGCCGTGCCGCCGTGCACACCATCGCCGAGCGGGCCCGCTCCCTCGGCCAGCTCATGGACCACCTGTTGCTGGGCTCGCGCGCCGGGGCCGGAGAGCTCATGCTCAGGATCGAGGGTTTCGACCTGGCCGAGCTGGTACGGGGTGCCACGCTGGGCCTGCCGATCCTGTCGGACCTGCACCGCATCGAGGTCGCCGTCCCCGACGACCTGCCCCCGGTGTCCGGTGACGCGCTGGCCACCGACATCCTGCTGGCCCAGTTGCTGGAGAACGCCTTCAAGTACTCGCCGGACGGTGGCCTGATCAGGGTCGAGGCGTGGGTGGACGGCGACCGGGTGGTGCTGGTCGTGGACGACGAGGGCGTGGGGATCGCCCCCGCCAGCCGGGAGCGCGTCTTCGAACGTTTCGTTCAGGCGGACAGCGGTGACCGCCGCAGATTCGGCGGGGTCGGCCTCGGCCTCTACATCGTGCGGAGCCTCGCGCGGGCCCAGGGAGGGGAGGTCACGGCGCATCCGCGCCCCTCGGGCGGCACCCGGATGAGGTTGGCTCTTCGTATTGCCGACACGCCGAACGCTCTTACCTGATCGACACGCCGAAGCGGTAACGAGCCGGTAACGGATGTGCTGATCTATTGTCGAATGTGCACAAGCTGTAGTTGGTGTGCGGTTTCCAAGACTATCTAACGGGGCATTTCGGTCGTACTGGGGTGAGTTCCTCAGGGGGGAACAGGCATACGGGGAGGTGAGTGCGTCGAGCGTCGTTCTGTTGCCGTATGCACCGTCCAGCGTCGCTGTCGCACGCCAACGCCTCTGCTCTGACCTGCAGGAACGGGGTGTGTACGAGTCCGCCATCGATGACGCGGTGCTCGTGGTCAGCGAACTGCTGAGCAATGCGCTGCGTCACGCCCACCCCCTGCCATCAGGGCAGATCAGGGTGTCATGGCGCTGGACCGAGGAGCATGTCGAAGTCGCTGTGAGTGACGGTGGCGCCGCCACCGAACCGCGGGCGGGACGCCCGGCGCTCTCCTCCCTGGGAGGGCGAGGACTCGGAATCGTCGAGTATCTGGCCTCCACCTGGGGCGTCAGGCACGAGGGAGACATCACCACGGTGTGGGCGTTGGTCGCGGCGGTCGACACGGTAGGTAACGGCCGTGTTTCCACCCCCGAACCCGCCCTCAGGGAATGCGGGTAACGCTCCCGACGGTGTTCCGTCCCGCCTCACACGTCACGAGGCGGGACGGGATCCCGATCTCCGAGCGCCCACCCGGGGCCCGCCGGGCGGCGTTGTTCGGTGGGCGGCTACCCGGGCTCTATGCGTAGAGGAACCACTTGTCGTACTGGGGGACGCAGCTGTACGAGGTCCACCAGCCGCTCTGGATGCCGAGGTTTCCGACCCGGTGGCAGTCCCAGTCGTAGTAGTAGACGTTTCTGAGGGTGGCGGCCTGTGCGGGCGCCGCGCCGACGGACAGTGCCAGGCCGGTGGCCAGCACGGCCGAGGCGAGCAGGGTCAGGGTCTTGCGCATCATTCCTCCTGGGGCATGGACGAAATGCGATTCCGCGAAGACGTGTGATCACTCCGTCGGGCCGGACGGCACCGGAAGTATCACACCGGCGCTCGCCCGGAAACAGATCACCTCTACCGTCCCGGTCCGCGGAGCGGGCCTGACCTCGTGACACCGGCGAGGAGAGGTGCGGCGAACGTGAAACGTTCACGGTGGTTTTTCGCGGGTGCCGAGCCGGTGTGACGGCGGTTCTTTCGCGGCTGCCGAACCTGTGTGACGGTGCTTCTTTCGCAGGTGTCCGAAGCGGTGTGACGGTGTTTCCTCCGCGGCTGCCGACCCCATGTCGCGGCGCTTCCTTCGTGGGCGTCGAAGGGGTGTGACGGCGCTTCCTTCGTGGAGGTCGAGCCGGTGTGACGGCACTCCCTCGCCGGTGCCGAGCTCGATGGATCCGAGGACGGGCACCCCTCACGCCCCGGCGAGCGCCGGGCGGTGCAGCACCGCCTTCTCCCCGGCCGTCCAGGCCGTCGAGACGAGGAGGTAGATCCCCGCCGCCAGCGGCAGCACCATGGCGACCAGAACCGTCCCGTACGGCAGCAGGGGCAGCATCCGGCGCAGCGCCGCGGGCTGCAGGTCCTCGCTCATCGTGCGCCGCATCCGGCGGGAGGTGACCCACGCCACGGCGACGAGCAGCAGGAAGAGTCCGGCGAACACCATGGTCGGGCCGCTGATCAGTCCGAATCCGGCCACCGTGCCCGCGAACTGCTGCCCGAGCGGCACTCCGAGGAGCCCGTGGGTCAGAAGCGCGTTGGCCTGCCCAGCGATCGTCGAGGAGACGAACACCTGGTACGTCACCATGAGGAACGGCATTTGCGCCACGGACGGCAGGCACCCGGCCAGCGGTGAGGTCTTCTCCCTGGCGTAGAGGGCGGCCAGTTCCCGCTGGAGCCGCTCGGGGTCGCGGCCGTACCGCTTCCTGAGCTTCTGGAGCTCCGGCGCGAGGCGGGTCCTGACCCGCTCGCCCCTCGCCTGCATGACACCGAGCGGAAGCAGCGTGAGCCGGACGAGGAGGGTGAACACGACGATCGCGAGCGGGGTCGAGCCCAACGGCTCGGCGAGCGCGGCGATGAGGCCGGCGGTGAACGAGATGACGGGGTCGAACATGGAAGGGCCCTTCTGAGCGGAGTGAAGACAGCGCAGAAGGCACCCGCGAACCGCGGGGATCTTTCCGGGACGCGTGCGCGGCGCGCGAAGGCCGGGTGTCCCGGGGACATGCCGACCACGCATGTACGGGGTTGCCGGTCATGTGCGCGGGTGACACACGGCGATCACGTGCGCGTGGGCGCACGGCGACCACATCTGTGCGGGCACACAGTGATCACGCGCATGAAGGACACACGGCGATCACGCGCGGTGGGCACAGAGGTCGCGAGAAGTCACGAGAAGTCGCGGGGGTTACGCGGGCGCCGGGCCCGCGGAGGGTGCTCTGGGCCGGGACCTCCCGGCCGCGTCGGGGTCGCGCTGCCGGACGAACATCGTCAGCCTGGCCCGGTCACGCCGGGACAGCGGTGACCGTGACCCCGTACCCGAGGTGACGGGCGCCGGGCGCAGCGCCCAGGCGAGCAGGAGCACGCCCAGCCCGACCACGGCGGCGGCCGTCAGCACACCGCCGCCGTCGAACATCCAGACCGCCAGGGTCTGGACGGCGAGCAGGAGGTTCACTACTTGAACTTGCCCACCACGGTGACCGCGGCGACGACCACGAGGGCGATCACCCCGAGCACGAGCGCGAACTTCAGCAGCCCGAAGAGGGCGGGCAGCACGAGCCCGAACACCACGTAGAGCGCGAGCAGGACGCCCAGAACCCCGAACACGATACGACTCATGCGCTCTACCGTACGTCGGCCGGGGAAACGGCGAGGGCCTTGATCATAACGATGGTCATAACGATCGAGTCCTTACGGACCGGTGACACGAATGAGGGATCGCTCCCTCGCGGGCCTACCGTGGAGGCCATGAGCGCGCGGATTCTGGTGGTCGAGGACGATCCGATGGTGGCCGAGGTCGTGGCCCGCTACCTGGAACGCGACGGTCACGCGGTCGACTGCGTCGGGGACGGCGCCGAGGCGCTCAGGCGCGCGCTGGCCAACCCGCCCGATCTGATGGTGCTCGACCTGATGCTTCCAAAGATGGACGGACTCCAGGTCTGCAGGAAGCTCAGGGAGCGCTGGCCGGTCCCGGTGATCATGTTGACCGCGCTCGGCGAGGAGTTGGACAGGGTCGCCGGCCTGGAGACCGGTGCCGACGACTACGTCACGAAGCCGTTCAGCCCGCGTGAGCTGGCCCTGCGCGTACAGTCCGTGCTGCGGCGGGCGCGCGGCACCTCCCTGCCCGCCGGCACCGGCGTGCTCAGGGACGGCGAGCTCACGGTCGACGTCGGCGCCCACGAGGTGCGGCTCCACGGCGACGAGGTCCTGCTCACCGCCCGCGAGTTCGACCTCCTCGCCCACATGATGCGCAACCCCCGCCAGGCCTTCAGCCGCGCCGCCCTGCTCGACCAGGTATGGGGCTGGTCCTTCGGCGACTCGTCCACGGTGACCGTCCACGTCCGCCGCCTCCGCGAGAAGATCGAGCCCGACCCGACCGCTCCCCGGCGCATCGTCACCGTGTGGGGTGTCGGCTACCGCTACGAACCGCTGGCGGAGCCGTGATCCCCGAGATCCTGCTGATCGTCGCGGTCACCGCCGGGCTGGGCCTGCTGGTCGCGCTGGCCGGGCTGGGCGCGATGCGGCTGCTGCGCGAGCGGTCGATCGGCGTGATGCTCGCGGTGGTCGTCGTGGTGACCGTCGTGGCGACGGTGGGCGGAGTGGTCGCCATCACCCTGAAAATGATCATCGAGGGTACGCCGAGGGACATCGTGCTCAGCGTGGTCGTCGTGGGCGGCCTGGTCGGGCTGGGCGTCGCGACGGTGCTCTCGCGCCGGGTCGTGGCGGCGAGCCGCAGGCTCGTCGACGCCGTGCACGCCGTATCGCCCTCGGGGGAGTTCACCCCCCCGAAGGGGTTGCCCGCCGAGCTCGGCACGATTGCCGGGAGCCTGGACCAGGCGTATCGGCGGCTGCGGCTCGGCCACGAGCGCGAGCGCGCACTGGAGAGCGCCCGCCGCGAGCTCGTCGCCTGGGTCAGCCACGACCTTCGCACTCCGCTGGCCGGTATGAGGGCGATGGCCGAGGCCCTGGAGGACGGGGTGGTCTCCGATGAGGAGACCGTCGGCCGCTACCACCGCCAGATCCGCCTGGAGGTGGACCGGCTGTCGGGCATGGTCGACGACCTGTTCGAGCTGTCCAGGATCCACGCCGGGACGCTGCGCCTGTCGCGCAGCCGGATCGGCCTCGGGGATCTGGTCGCCGACGCGTTGGCCGGGGTCGAACAGCTGGCCAGGGCGAAGGGGGTGCGGCTGACCGGCGAGGCCGACCAGGTGGTCCCCGTCCAAGCCGATGCTGCCGAACTCTCCCGGGCGCTGCGCAACCTCGTGGTCAACGCGATCAGGCACACCCCCGGCGACGGCACCGTCGTGGTCCGTGCCTCGGCCGAGGACGACATCGCCTGCCTGTCCGTCGCCGACTGCTGCGGCGGCATCCCGGCCGACGACCTGCCCCGAGTCTTCGATGTCGCCTTCCGCGGCGAGACGGCCCGTACCCCCAGCGCCGAGGGCGCCGGAGCGGGCCTCGGCCTGGCGATCGCGCGAGGCATCGTCGAGGCCCACGAGGGGTCGATCGGCGTCGTCAACTCCGGCGCCGGCTGCCGCTTCGAGATCCGGCTGTCACTCTCCGCCTGAGCGGCCGCGTGCCGGGTGCCGGGTGCTCCTTCGTTCGGTTCGTCCGGGCGGCCGCGTGCCGGGTGCTCCTTCGCCTGGGCGGCCGCGTGTTGAACGGTCGAGCCCGGGTGCGGGGCAGGACGGTCGGAGGACGGTCAGTTCGCGCCCGTGCCGTTGGAACCCGTGCCGCCGGCGGCCGGCGCGGGCGTGACGTGGTCATCGAGGTCATCGAGGTTCTCGGGTCTCACGGCGACCATGAGAGTCATCTGCGCGCACTCGTCGCCCTCGGTGTCGCGTTCGACGTGCTGGCAGGAGGTCAGCCTCCTGGTGGTGCCGAGAGATTCCACCATCGCCCGGAACGTCGGGCACGGCCAGCGCCACATGCAGCTGCGGCAGCGCAGGATCGGATGCGCGGTGTCGCTGGTGACGCCGCCCGCGTCGCGCGGCCGGTGCAGGTCGAGCAGTCTGACGCCGAGCGTGGCGAAGTCGAGGAGCTCCTCACGCGCTCCCTCAAGGAAGTCCAGGTCCTCGGTCGACAGGCGGGTCCTGATCGGGATGTGCCCCTCGTGGTCCACCAGGTTTCGCAGTGAACTCGCCGCGTCGCGCCACGAGGTGGCCTTGTCGGTACGAGTGATCATGGACTCCAGGTGCTCCCGGAGCCGCTTTCGCTGGAGATCTTCGGGTAGGTCGGTGTTCATCAATTACCACCAGCGTGGAGACTTGGTCCTTCAGGGCCGGGAGGAAACGCGGTATGGTGCCGCGCTTCTGGGTGGGTGGTGTAGCCGTAGCCGTCTGCTCGTTGGAGCAGCCGGATGTGGCGGTGGTGAATGCCCTGCACCGTGCCGTGCCGGGTGGTGATGTTGAAACTGCCGGTGCTGCGGACCGCGATGCGGCCGAAGTGGACACCGGTTTTCTTGCCGGTGTGCTTTGAGTCGGGGTCGATACCGACCTGTACGCCCGCCACGACGGAATCGGCTGCCGTGCGGTCTTTCAGCCGGATAACGAATGGGGTATGGCGGTGAACCACAGCCCGGCCGGAACGGAGGAGTTTCCGCGCGTAGGCAGGGCTCGTGGGTTGCAACGGTTGGCCGTGCTTGTTCAGGACGAACACGACCGGGTGGGCTGGAGTGCCCGCTCCCTTCCCAGCCGAAGCCGGGTCGGGGTGACGCCGAGTAGACCGGGTGCCGGCCTGCTCGATCTCCCCTCGCCCAGGTTGAACACCAGATACCGCTGCGAGGCGGTGTCCGTGAGCCGTTTCGTGCCCACCCTCGGGCGTGTCCGCTCCCACGGATTCGAGAGCCTGGGGCTGAGGAAGCACCCCAAGGTCGGTCTGCGATCTTGTGTTCGACGTAGTCATCAAAATGCACCTCCTTGAGCTGATGACCAGGGCTGGTCAACGCAGGGCTTCAAAGCGCATTACTGCACTTCAAGCCCCCTCCTTCAGGAGGGGGTCGTTGACTGATCGTTCGAGCCCGTTTCTTGTGACTCAATGGCCGCTGATGTAGCGCGGCGGTGATCGGGAGGTGCCGGGTCTCCTCCCTTTCGGGCCAAGCCGTCGTTGCGTAGTGTCAAGCTTCGCGCACTCAGGGTTTCCGTGACATGGAAACGGGGGACAAAGGGCGGACGACTCGGGTTGTTCAAGAGAACGTGACCAGCGGCTCTCGCGCCGATAGTGTGCCCGCTGTGGAGCTAAAAGTCTCAACTCGATCTCATGCCGGGCACACCGTCGTGACCATCGTTGGCGAAATCGACCTATACACCGCGCCTCGCCTGCAGGCCGAGTTCACCCGGCTGCTTGGTCAGAGCCAGACCATGCGTGTCGTCCTCGACATGTCCGCGGTGGAGTTCTGCGACTCCACCGGCATGAACGTGCTGCTGTCCGCGCTAAAGCGGTTGCGGGAGCGGGGCGGCACACTGGAGGTGGCGGCGCCCCGGCCCGCAGTGCGCAAGATCCTGCAGGTCACAGGTCTCGACTCTGTCTTCGTCGTGCACGAGACCCTGCCGGAGAAGCTGCTGACCTCCGATTCCCAAGGATGACGTCCTCCCCACGGCTGATGCCCGGGGTCACCACGCTGGAGGTGTTCGATGGTCGGCACGGCGGCGATCATTCCCGCCAAGGATGAGGGCGACAGGATCGGGGCCACCGTGGCCGCGGTCCTGGCGCTGCCCGGCGTCGACCTCGTCGTGGTCGTCGACGACGGCTCCGTCGACCAGACGGGACGGGTGGCCAAGGCCGCCGGCGCCCGCGTCGTGCGACACAGCCGAAACCGGGGCAAGGCCGCCGCCATGGAGAGCGGTGCCCACGCCGTGCGCCTGCTCGACGGCGAGGAGCCCCGGCACCTGCTCTTCCTCGATGCCGATCTGGGCGACACCGCCCGTACGGCCACGGCGCTGATCGAGCCGGTCGCGGCGGGCGAGGTCGACATGACGATCGCCGTCTTCGTCACCCGGGTGAAGCTCGGCGGCCACGGATTCGTCGTGAAACTCGCGCGTGAGGGCGTCGAGCGCGCCACCGGCTGGACCCCCACCCAGCCGCTCAACGGGCAGCGCTGCCTGACACGGGCGGCCTTCGAGGCCGCCCGCCCCCTGGCGCGCGGCTTCGGCGTGGAGACAGGTCTCACGATCGACCTGCTCAGGAAGGGCTTCCGGGTGCGCGAGGTTCAGGTCGAGATGGCACACCGGGCCACCGGTACCGACTGGAAGGCCCAGATCCATCGGGCCAGGCAGTTCCGCGACGTCGCCCGCGCCCTCCTGGCGCGCCGTTAACCCGGCTGACCCGACACCCGGTCGACCCGGCGCCGAACGTCCGGCTGACACAGCCGATCCGGCACCGGACCTCCGGCCAACCTGGCACCCGGCCGATCCGGCACCGGACCTCCGGCTGACACAGCCGATCCGGCACCGAACGTCCGGCCAACCTGGCACCCGGCCGATCCGGCACCGGACCTCCGGACACGGTCAACCCGGCTTCCAGGCATGGGACCCGGTTGACCAGGTCGGCAGGTCTGGAAGCCGGCGCCGAACCGGGCACCCTGCCGGGTGTGCTGGAATTTGCGGGTGACTCGGGATGCGTCGGTCGTCGACGAGAGGCGGAGCCCCGCCGGCGATACGCCGCGAGGGCTCGACATCGCCGCGTTCGCAGCCGTGGGGCTTTCGGCGGCGACGACGGTTCTGATCGGACTGCTCGGCCCCTCGGCCATGGTTCCGAGGCTGCCCGGCTCTTCCTGGCAGCCGCCGTACTCGCTGGACGTCCATCCCGGCACCCATCTGGTCATCGCCATGAGCGCCGTCGCGATCGTACTGGGCGGGCTCGGACTCGTCGGCGCGCTCAGGTCGCGGTGGGGACCCGACCCGCGTTGGCTGCTCGCGGCCGGTTGCGCCGTGTCGGGCCTGCTCGCCTTCCTGCCGCCCTCGGGCTCGGCCGACCACCTCAACTACGCCGCGTACGGCCGCCTGGTCACGCTCGGCCTGGACCCGTACGCGATCACCCCCGCCACCCTGCCCGGCGACCCCGTCACCGGCGCGGTGGAGGAGTGGGCCGGTGTGACCAGCGTCTACGGCCCGGTCGCCACCGCCGTACAGGCGCTGGCGAGCCTCGTGGGCGGTGACTCGGTCAGGCTGACGGTCTTCGTGATGGCCGTCGTCAACGCGGCGGCGTTCATCGGTACGGCGCTGCTGCTGCACCGTTTCGCCAGGGGGGACGCGAACCTCCAGCGGCGCGCGGCGCTGCTGTGGGTGGCGAACCCGCTGATGATCTATCACCTCGCCGCCGGGATACACGTCGACACCCTCGCCGTCGCCTGCATGGTCGCCGCACTCACGGTGCGCGGCGCCGCCTCAGGGCTGATGCTCGGGGTGGGCATCGGGGTCAAGCTCAACGCCGGGCTCGTCGCCCTAGGACCCGCGTGGGAGTTGCGTCGCTCGCCGGGCAGGCTCGCTGTGGTGGCGGGGACCGCGACGGCCACCGTGGTGGCGATCTACGCCGTCGCCGGGCCGCACGTGCTCGATCAGGTGAGCGCCGCCAGTAAGAGGGTCTCCCTCGCCACCCCCTGGCAAC
Organism: Streptosporangium sp. NPDC006930; assembly: GCF_040635605.1. NCBI lineage: Bacteria > Bacillati > Actinomycetota > Actinomycetes > Streptosporangiales > Streptosporangiaceae > Streptosporangium > Streptosporangium sp. NPDC006930. The sequence goes on from NZ_JBEYID010000013.1 coordinate 189,860, forward strand.
TCGTCAAGGTGGGGCTCCAGTCGCTTTTCGGGCCGGGCGCGTACTCGGCGTGGATCCAGATCGGGTCCCTGCTCCTGATGGCCTGCCTGGCCTGGCTCGTGCTGCGGACGCTGCCCGCCGACACCGCGCAGACCGTGGGGCCGGCCGTGGCCGCCGCGATGGTGGTCGCCTGGTTGTTCGCCGCCCCGTACGCGCTGCCCTGGTACGACGGGCTGGCCTTCGCGCTGCTGGCGATGGCGTCCTGGCCCGTGTTGGAGGCGTTCATGGTGGCCAGGGTCGCCGTGCTGTCGCTCGCCTACCTCCCGGCCAGGGAGATAGCGCGGCCCGATGACCTGCTCTGGACCAAGACCCTGCTCAGGGAGACGGTGGTGCCGTGGACGCTGCTGGCACTGACGATCGCCCTGGTGTGGTGGGCGGCGAGAGCCGGACGGCGCGCACGCAGGCGGCCAGCGTCAGCGGCACCGCGACCGTGAGCGCCATCGCGGGGATCGCGATGCCCGAGTCGTTCATCAAAAACCCGATCAGTGAGCAGGCCAGTGCCCCGATCAGCCCGGCGCGCAGCGCGGGCGCGAGCGTGTAGGCCCGGCCCAGGGCCGAGGCCCCCCACCGCGAAGGGCGGTCGAGCACCAGGAACAGGAACGCCAGCGCGACCAGGGTGAGCAGCGACAGCGACCAGTTACCGACCGTGACCCCGATCATCGCGCCGAACTTGCGGCCGACCACGGTCCAGGCCTCCCCGTCCAGCACCTGCTGCACGAAGGCACCCAGGTGGGTGCGCTGGTCGGCGGGCCGCAGCCAGTCGACCGCCGCTATGGCGCCGATCAGCAGGCTGCCCGCCAGGCCGACCAGGATCAGTCTCATCGGTGAGACCCGCCCGCCGGACACCAGGATGATGAGGATCGCGACCCCCACCAGGAACGCCGGGACCCCGCCGAAGTCGGCGCCCCACGCGGGCCAGCCGTCGGCGAACACCGCCAGCCCTCCGTACACCGCGCACACCGCGAGCGCGAGTGTCCGACGGCCACCTGAGATCAGCCACTGGGCGATCCCGGCGAGGGCGAGGATCGTGCCGGCGGCGTAGACGGCGAAGGCGATGTTGCTGAAACCGTAGAAGCGCCCGCCGGTGACCGGCTCGTAGCCGGTGACCGCGTTCACCTGAAGTGCCGAGCCGGTCATCACGTCGGCCAGCAGCGCGACCGAGGTGATGGCGGCGACCACCGTCAGCGGGCCGAGCGGATGCGCCCGCCACGGTCCGGAGAGCGCCACCCCGGCGACCGCGCAGGCGAAACCGAGGATCGTCACGATCACCCAGACCATCGGCGCGGGCAGGCTCCACCAGGGGATCAGCTGCGCCAGGAAGGTGGAGACCGCGATCGCCCCGCTGACCACGGCGACGACCTGGATGGCCGTCAGGGCACGAGAGCCGCCCCAGCCCCGGCGGATCGCGACGGCGGCCAGCAGGTAGAACAGGATCTGCACCGCCACGAACACCGCGAAGAACGGCCCCCTCACCTCGCGCAGCACCTGGCTCGCCAGGTCGTCGTCGGCGAGCTTCTCGACCGTCGCCGCGACCGGCTCCTCGCTCGCCTCGCCGCCCTGCCAGGCGCGTCCCACGACCCCGTTGGGGGATTCCAGGCCCAGCAGGCCGATCGCGGTGGCGGTCAGGTCGGTGTTCGTGACCAGGCCGTCCTGTCGGGTGGAGGCGGCGGTGAGGTAGCCGCGCGCGTACGTTCCCCCGCCGGGGGACGGCCCCCGGGCGATCGCCACGTGCAGGTGAGGCGCGACCGAGGCGTCGGCCAGGCCGGCGACCAGGACCGTGGTCTCCGTTCCGGGGGCGGTGGTTTCCGGGGCCGTGCTCGTCGTGGGCGACGCCGGGGTCGTGCCGTCGGCGAGCGACGGGGGCAGGCGGTCGAGGACCGCGCCCACCACGCGGTCGGCCCTGGTCGCGGCCTCCCGCCTGGCCTGGGCGGTCATCGTGGCAGGGGCGTCGTCCGCGGCGGGGGCGTCACCGGTCCAGGCCCTGGCGAGGTCGTCGGCCTCGACCACGATCAGCCCGTACGGGGACAGGTCGCCCAGTTCCTCGACACTCGCCGCGTATTTCCCGATTTTTCCGGATCTGTCGGCGGCGGCGAGGGCGGCTCCCGGCCCGACGGCCGCTACCTTCAGACCCGCCTCCGCCGCGAGCCCGCCCAGCTGCCCGAGAACCGGCCGGTAGGAGGTGGTGGCGTTGAAAGCGGTCAGCTCGCCCCAGCCGGGCACGCTCGCCCCGCCGTAGGAGGCCGCCTCCGGTGCCCGAGGGGGCTCGCAACCCGTACCGGGAGCGCCCGCGCGCTGGCCGGCCGACACCGTCAGCCAGCCCGCCGCCGGGCACGTGATCCCCCGCTCGGGCGGCGGGACCGCCCGGGTGGACATGGACGCGGACCCGCCCTCACCCACGAGCCTCCACAGGTTCGGGGTCCGCTCCCGGTCGAGGTCGCTCCACTCCAGGCCGGGCACCCCGATGATCACGACCCTTCCGGGAGGCGTCACCGCCGAGGCGCCCGTCATGCCGTCACCGGAGGCCCTCGGAACCCCGGGGGCACCCGAGGCGCCCGTCGTACCGGCATCCGAGGCGCCCGTACCGGCATCCGAGGCACCCGAGGCCCCCTGAGCTCCCAGAGCATGGGGAACACCGGAGGCGGCGAAGGCCTCCGGAGTACCCGGGAGGCCGAGCAGGACACAGAGCAGGACCGACAGCAGGGCCAGTAGCAGGGACGCGGTGGTCGGCACGGTCCCGGCGACCCGGCGGAACGCCGGTCGTGTCGCGGGTCCCCCGGTCGCCGGGCACGCGCGCCCGTGACCGCTGTGCGCCGAAGCCATCCGGTTCCCCCTGTCCGTGCCCGTTGGGCGGCCACTTTTCCCCGCCCCCACGGTAACCTGCCTGCTCGTGAGGACTGGCGAGGCGACCACGACCGAGCGGCGCCCATGGACGTGGCCGTCGCGGCCGGCGTGGCTCTCGTGGCTGTCCGCGCTGCTGCTCGTCGCCGCCGCGGTGGCCCCGCTGGTGCTCTACTGGCTGGGCAATGTGGACGACCAGCGCCTGGTCGACCTGGATGTGTACCGTACCGGCGGAGCGGCGATCCTGGAGGGTCGGTCCGTCTACGGGTTCGTCACGCCCGCGCCGCAGTTGCTGCCCTTCACCTATCCGCCGGTGGCGGCGCTGTTCGCCACGCCGCTGGCGGCGGTGTCGTGGACGACGGCGCAGTGGGCGTGGACGGCGTTGATCTTCCTGACGCTGGGGGTCTCCGTCTGGCTCTCCTTCCGCGCCGTGTTCGACGGGGTGGACGGCGCGCCGGGGAGGTCGGGAGCGTCTGGAGCGGCGGACGAGGTCCCGCTCTCGCCGGGTTCCGCTCCCCGCGTGCCCGGTGGGGATCCGGCGCGAACGGAGAGGAAACTCCGGGGCGTACGCACCCGACTGGGTGGTTTGGGTAAATTTGGCGGGTTCGGCGGGACGAGCGGGACGGCCATGGGCCGGCTGTGGACGCCCCTGCTGTTCGCCGCCCTGATGATCGCGTGTACCTACCTGATGCCGATCAGGGACCAGGTCCGCTTCGGCCAGGTGGACATCCTGCTCGTCGCGCTCTGTCTGGCCGACTGCGTGGCCAGGCGCCCGCTGTGGCCGCGCGGCATGCTGATCGGCCTGGCCACCGCGGTCAAGCTCACCCCGGGTGTCTTCCTGATCTACTTTCTCATCGCCGGTTTCGGACCCGGCGCGAGGCGGGAGCATCGAGAGACCTTCCTCGTGGCCGCGCTCACCGCCGCGCTGCTGACCCTGCTCCCGTTCCTGGTGATCCCGGCGGACGCCGCCGACTTCTGGTTCCGCGCGCTGCTCGACCCCGAGCGGCTCGGTGCCAACGCGGCGACCACCAACCAGTCGATGCGCGGCATGCTCATTCGGCTCTACCTCCCCGACGTGCTGACGAGCCTGCTCTGGGTGGCGCTGGTCGCCGTGGTCGCCTGGTACGGCTTCCGCCACGCCCGCAGAGCACTGCTCGACGGGCACCTCGTGAGTGGGGTGGCCCTGGTCGGGCTGATGGCCGTACTGCTCTCGCCGGTCGCCTGGATCCACCATCTGGCCTGGGTGGTCGTGGTGCTCGGCGCGCTGGTCGGTGACGGGCGCGACCCGGTCAGGCTCCGGGTGGCCGCCGGGGTCTGGCTCTACTACGTGCTGCCGATCCCCTGGTGGGGAGTGACGATCAAGGCGATGGAGATCCCGATGCTCAGCCCGGTGCTGGGCAAGATCGTGCAGAACGGATTCGGGCTGGGCGCGCTGGCCCTGGTCTGGGTGCTGGGAGTGTGGCTGCCCCGGCGAAGGGCGACGTTCCAGGCGCTCTCCCGGCGGGATACGGCCCCGGAGGCGGAGCGGCCCGGGAGGGACGAGGGCCCCGGACGTGAAACGGCCGTCGAAGGGGCCTGAGTGGGAGGGGGCCCGGCGCGCGGTGACCGTCGAGGGGATCGAGCGGGAGCGGTTCCCGGACGGAAGACTCAAGGGGCGAGCCCTGGGCGGGAGCTTCTAAGGGTGCGGTCCGGGCTGGAGCGGCTCAGGACGGGCGTGAAGGAGGGCCCGAGCGGGAAGGGCTCCGGCGCACGGTGGCCGTCGAGGGGAAGATCGACGAGAAAACGACCTCTGACGTGGGACGACTTCGATTGATCGGATAGGAGTCGGTCGTATCGGTATGTAATCCTGCGCACATTTTCTGACAGTCGCCGGATACCCTGGGGCCATGCCGAAACTCGCTTACCTGGGACCGGAGGGGACCTTCACCGAGGAAGCCCTGCGCATCCTGGCGCCTGAGGCCGAGCGCCTGCCGAGCCCGAACGTCACCGCGGCCCTTGAGGCCGTACGGCGCGGCGAGGCAGACGGAGCCGTCGTCCCGATGGAGAACTCGCTCGAAGGCGCGATCACCACGACCCTCGACGAGCTCGCCCGAGGTGAGGCGCTGCTCATCACCGCCGAGCTGCTGCTTCCCGTCGAATTCTCGCTCCTGGCGCGTCCCGATACCGAGATCGGCCACATCAAGAGGGTCTTCACCCACCCGGCGGCCATCACCCAGTGCCGCAACTTCATCGCCCGCGAGCTGCCCGACGCCGTGGTGGTCGCCGCCCCGTCGACCGCCGCCGCGGCGCAGGAGGTCGCGCTGCCCGGCTCGCCGTACGACGCGGCCATCGCCGCGCGCATCGCCGGAGAGCACTACGGCCTGGTCGAGCTCGCGTCCGGGATCGGCGACCGCACCGACACCGTCACCCGGTTCGTCCAGGTGTCGCGTCCCGGACCGCTGCCGGAGCCGACCGGCGCCGACCGCACCTCCCTGGTCGTCTTCCTCGCCGACGACCACCCGGGCGCGCTGCTGGAGATGCTGACCGAGTTCTCCGTCCGCGGCGTCAACCTGTCCCGCATCGAGTCGCGGCCCACCGGCGACGGTATCGGCCGCTACTTCTTCCACTTCGACTTCGAGGGCCACGTCGCCGACGCTCGGGTCGGAGAGGCGATCTCGGGTCTCCACCGGGTCTCCGCCGAGGTGCGCTTCCTGGGCAGCTACCCGCGTGCCGACGGTCTCTTCCCGCAGATCAAGCGTGGTACGAACGACAGCGACTTCACCGAGGCCGCCAGTTGGCTCGGCAGGATCCGCAACGGTCAGGTCTGACCGTCACCCGGCCCGCGAGTCGGCGCCGGTCCCCGGGCGGGAGGCGGAGAGTGCCCGCCGAAGGTGCCCCCGAGAGGGGAACGGATCCGGCGGGTGCTCGCCGGAGGCGCGTCAGAGGGGAGCGGGGCCGGTGCGTGCTCGCCGGATGCGTGTCGGGGGGAGCGGGCCGGGGGTGTCTACCGAAGGTGTCCCGCCGGACGGGAAACAGGGCCGGTGTGCCCGCTCGAAGGCGTCCCAGGGAGAAACGAAGGCGTCTCAGGAAGAAAAGCGGGACCGGTGGGTGTCCGCCGAAGGTGTCCCGCCGGGCGGGAAAGTGGGTTCCGCCCCCGTGGGGCCACCGCGGCCTCGGAGGGCGGGAGGTTAATCCGGGCGCGGGTGCAGGCAGTACATCGGTAGCCTTGTGGCTGTGATTGACCTGCGTACCCTTCGTGAGGATCCCGACCGGCTACGGGCGTCGCAGCGTGCCCGCGGTGAGGACGACTCTGTCGTCGACACGCTGCTCGACCTCGACGAGCGGCGGCGCGGCGCGCTGAGTCGCTTCGAGACGCTCCGCGCCGAGCAGAAAACCATCGGCAAGTCGGTCTCCCGTGCCTCGGGTGAGGAGAAGGCGACCCTGCTGGAGCGGGCGAAGGATCTCTCCGCGCAGGTCAAGTCCGCCGAGGCCGAGGCGGAGAAGCTCGGCTCCGAACTCGACGAGCTGATCTACACGGTGTCCAACCTCGTGGAGGAGGGGGCTCCCGCCGGCGGCGAGGACGACTACGTCGTGCTGGAGGAGATCGGCGAGAAGCCATCCTTCGACTTCGAGCCCAAGGACCACCTGGAGCTGGGAGAGATCCTCGGCGCGATCGACATGGAGCGTGGCGCGAAGGTCTCCGGCTCGCGGTTCTTCTTCCTGAAGGGTGTCGGCGCCAGGCTGCAGCTCGGGCTGCTCAACATGGCTATGCAGCAGGCGATCGAGGCCGGCTTCGTCCCGATGATCACGCCAGTGCTGGTCAAGCCGGAGTCGATGAAGGGCACCGGTTTTCTCGGCGCCCACGCCAGCGAGGTCTACCACCTGCCCGACGACGACCTGTTCCTGGTCGGCACGAGCGAGGTGCCGATGGCGGCCTACCACGGCGACGAGATCCTCGACGGCTCCGCGCTCCCGTACCGCTACGCGGGATGGTCCTCCTGCTTCCGCCGCGAGGCGGGCTCGTACGGCAAGGACACCCGGGGCATCATCCGGGTTCACCAGTTCGACAAGGTGGAGATGTTCTCCTATGTCCGCCCCGAGGACGCCCATGCCGAGCACCTGCGTCTGCTCGCCTGGGAGAAGGAGATGCTGGCCAAGGTCGAGCTGCCCTACCGGGTGATCGACACCGCGGCCGGAGATCTGGGGTCCTCGGCCGCGCGGAAGTTCGACTGCGAGGCGTGGGTGCCCAGCCAGGGCAGCTACCGCGAGCTCACCTCGACCTCCAACTGCACCGACTTCCAGGCCCGCCGTCTCGGCGTTCGCTTCCGTGACTCCGGTGGCAAGCCCCAGCATGTGGCCACCCTGAACGGCACGCTGGCCACCACCCGCTGGATCGTCGCCATCCTGGAGAACCACCAGCAGGCCGACGGCTCCGTCGTGCTCCCCAAGGCTCTGCGCCCGTACGTCGGCCTCGACGTGCTCGAACCCGTCAAGTAACCCGCCGCTCGCGGCGAAGTTCGCGAAAGGCCCCGCCCACGGCGGGGCTTTCTTCGCGTTCGGCCCGGACCTTCCACCGCTTTCGCGGCCCGGCTTGCCCGCGACGGGTCGGTGGACCCCGTTGAAAGCCTGGATCTTCCACCGCTTTCGCGGTCTCCGATGGTCTTGCGGTCGGTCCCGTGTCTTCGTGGCCGCCCCCGAGCCCGTCCGCGCTTCCATGGTCTCCTCGCGCCCGCCCGCACCTTTGTGGTCGTCTCGCGTCCGTCCGCGCTTCCATGGTCTCCTCGCGCCCCCCGCACCTTTGTGGTCGTCTCGCGTCCGCCCGGCCGAGAGGTAGGTAGGGATGCGCCCCCGCCTCGGCGGCGCCATCGGCGTCCGGCGCGTTCTCAGGCCCGCGAGAGGGCGGGAAATGATCGTCGGAGGGAAACCGCGCAGCACCGTGGCCGAAGCTCTCACGATCGCTCTCAGGGCCGGAGGATCCGAGGTGTCGCTTCTTCATGGGGAACCCGGAGGATCCGAATGGTCCGGGTGCCGCGAACTACCCCGGATGTGCTGGGTGGTCCGGATGACTCCGGTGACTCCGGTGGTCCGGAAACGAAGAAGGCGGGGTTCGCCAGAAGCGAACCCCGCCTTCCCGGTTCAACCAAGAGGTCTATGCGTCAGACGGCGCGGACCTGCGAGGCCTGCGGGCCCTTCTGGCCCTGGGTGATCTCGAACTCGACCCGCTGGCCGTCTTCGAGGCTACGGTAGCCGTTGCCCTGGATCTCGGAGAAGTGCACGAACACGTCCGGTGCACCGCCGTCCGGTGCGATGAAGCCGAAGCCCTTTTCAGCGTTGAACCACTTGACGGTTCCCTGAGCCATTAAAGCTCTCCCTCAGGATTTGAAACTTTGGGATTCACACCTCATGAACCCCATGTGTCGTACAGCGGGCCCCGGGGTGGCTCAGTCAAACTGGTTTTCACAACGGGATTCAGCTAATACAACGCCATCACATCTAACACTATCCGGCGCGGGCGTGTTCCCGCCATGAGGAAGATTCCTCGGACCGGATCCCGGGGCCGACAGACCGGCCATCACAGTGCAGACTGGGACGTGTTATGCAAAGCCCCAGGTTGGTCGCCACAGACCTCGATGGCACCGCTCTGCGCTCGGACGGTACCGTCTCTCCCCGCACGGCCGCCGCTTTTGCGCTTGTGGAGAACGCCGGGGCCACGCTGGTCTTCGTGACCGGCAGGCCACCCCGCTGGATGAGCATGGTCGCGGGGGCCGTACGCCGTCGTGGGCTGGCCATATGCGCCAACGGAGCCCTCGTCTACGACCTGCACAGCGAGCAGATCGTCAAATCCCACCTCATCCACCCGGACGTGCTCGAAGAGGTGGTGAGACGCCTCCGTGAAAAGGTGCCCGACCTCGCCTTCTCCGTGGAATACGAGGGCGGATTCGCCCACGAATCGGACTTCCGTCTCGGAAGATGGGACAGCAAGACGGTCGTCGGACGCCGCGTCGGAACGGACGCACTTACCTCGCGGCCCTGCGCCAAGCTTCTAGCGCTGCACCCCAGAATGGACCCCGACATCCTCCATGAGGCGGTTTACGGGCTGGTCGGTGACCTTGTCACCCCCACCCATTCCAGCGGTCGGGCACTGATAGAGATGAGCGCGCACGGTGTGACGAAGGCATCGGCACTGGCCCATCTCGCTATGACGCTCGGCGTCGTGGCCGAAGAGGTGGTCGCCTTTGGCGACATGCCCAATGATCTGCCGATGCTCAGGTGGGCCGGCACCTCGTACGCCGTCGCCAACGCCCACCCGGAGGTGCTGGCCGCGGTCGATCACGTGACCGCGGCCAACAACGACGACGGGGTCGCCGGAGTTCTTGAGGAGCTCTACAAGGGTGACGGGCTTCGCGACCCCCATGAAGGCATCCCATGAAGGCTCCGCGGGTGGCGGTCGCCCCGGCTCTCGCCGGATCGCGGGCCTTCTACAGGTAGGGGCCCGCGTTACCCGCGGGTCCTCCCTCCTGCTGCTGTAGGGACATGCCGCCGGGCAGAGCCCTGCGCATGTTCTCCAGCTGGGCGCGAGCCGCCATCTGCTGGGCGAACAAGGTGGTCTGTATGCCGTGGAAAAGTCCCTCAAGCCAGCCGACCAGCTGCGCGTGGGCGACCCGGAGCTCAGCCTCGCTGGGCGGGGTGCCGTTGACGTCCTCGGTGAACGGCAGCGAGAGCCGTTCCAGCTCCTCGACCAACTCGGGCGCCAGACCGTCTTCGAGCTCCTTGATGGAACTCTCGTGAATCTCCTTGAGCCGCTTGCGGCTGGCCTCGTCCAGAGGAGCCGCCCGGACCTCCTCAAGGAGCTGACGGATCATGCTGCCGATGCGCATCACCTTGGCGGGCTGCTCGACGAGGTCGGCGATGGACCTGCTCTCGCCCTCCTCCTCGCCCTTGGAGCCCTGGGGACCCACGACCACGATGTGCGGAGTGCTCTCCTCAGCGTTCATAACCTCAACTTACTAGCAGGATTTTCCCGACGTGTTCTCCAGACTCCAGGATGCGGTGAGCCTCGGCCGCCTCCCTCATCGGCACCCGGGCGTGCACCACCGGCCGGATCGCCCCGGCGTCGAGCAGGGGCCAGACGTTGTCGACGACCCCGCGCACGATGACCCCCTTCTCGTCGACGGGCCGGGAGCGCAGCGTGGTGCCGTACACCGAGGCCCGCTTCGCGAGCAGGGCCCCCAGGTTCAGCTCGCCCTTCGCGCCGCCCTGCAGGCCGATCACGACCAGCCGCCCCCCTGTCTTGAGAACCTTGATGTTTCCCGGAAGATACCTGCCGCCCATGATGTCGAGGACCACGTCGGCCTTGACCTTCTCCGAGAAGTCCTCCCGCCGGTAGTCGATCCCCTCGTCGGCTCCCAGCTCCAGGCAGCGCTCGATCTTCTCGGGGGACCCGGCGGTGACCACCACGCGCGAGCCGAACGCCTTCGCCAGCTGTATGGCCATCGTGCCGATCCCGCTGGCACCGCCGTGCACGAGGAGGGTCTCGCCCTTCCGCAGGCGCGCGGTCATGAAAACGTTGGACCAGACCGTGCAGGCCACCTCGGGCAGCCCGGCGGCCTCGACCAGGTCGACGCCCTCCGGCACCCGCATGACCTGCTGCCAGGGCACGGCGACCTTCTCCGCGTACCCACCTCCGCTGAGCAGCGCGCACACCCGGTCACCCGGCGCGAACCCCTCCACGTCCTGCCCCACCGCACCGACCACGCCGGAGCACTCCATACCCGGGTACGGTGAGGCGCCGGGGGGCGGATCATAGAAGCCCTGACGCTGGAGCGCGTCGGCCCTGTTGACCGCGGAGGCGGTCACGTCGATGATGACTTCGCCACGTTCGGGTAGCGGGTCGGGAACCTCCCGCCACGTCAGAACTTCCGGTCCGCCTGGTTTATCGATCACGATGGCGCGCATGTGAGAAAAGGTATCCGCTGAGCCCCAACTTGGTGGTTGCAGGCGTTGACATGAACACAGGGCGTTAACCTGCTATGTGTTTGCTGCCCTTTTATGCCCATCCCGAGGGGGAACACGGTGGCAAGACACGATCGTGAGGAATCTCTCGAGGAACAGCTCGCGTGGCTGGATGCCATCAAGGAGCACGAGGAGGAGGCGCCCGCCCTGGCGGTGAAGGCCACCACGGTGGACGACGCCGTCGTCTCGCCGTACCCGAAGGATCCCTGGAGTCTGGTCCCGACCGAGCCCGACACGACGTCCTCGCCGCTGTTCCGTGCGGCTGTCGACTCGGCCCACCCGGACACCGACCCGCCGGTGGAGGACGCCGACGCGGCCGAGTGGATGGAGGCCTCCGACACGGTGACGTCGTTCACCGTGCCCGCCCCGGCGTCCGGCAAGCAGGACAACGACGGTTTTCTCGAGCCGCTCAAGCCTCTGCCGCGCCAGGAGCCGGCCGACACCGGCGAGTACGGCGTCGGCGACTTCACCGAGCCGCACATCCGCACCCCGTTCGCGGCGCCCGCCCAGGAGCCGTCCCGCGGGTTGTTCGAGCAACCCCAGCGTCCGGCGGAGCCGGCCGGCCCCGCTTCCTCTCCCGCCTCGGCGGAGCCCTCCGACCTGGAGCCGCTCAGACCGTCCTCCTCGGACACCGAGCGGTTCACCTTCGGCAGTAAGGAGTTCGGCGGCACCGACTCCGACCGCTTCTCCTTCGGAAGCGGCGACACGCGCCCCGCCTCGGGGGACAAGGACTTCTCCTCGACCAGCGGAGATCTCTCCGCCGGAACCACCGAGGCCGACCGGTCCCCGTCCGGCACCTCCGGCACCACTGGATCCGGCACGTCCGGTTCGTCCGGTGCATCAGGCCCATCCGGTACGTCTGGTTCGTCCGACGGTGGCGACCGATTCCCGTCAGGTGCCGCAGAGGCCGACCACTTCCCCTCCACCGGCGCCGAGCACGACCGCGACCGCACGAGCTTCGAGCCTTTCGGATCCTTCGACTCCACGGTGACGTCGGCGGCGAAGGAGTCGCCGTCGTCCAGGCAGGCGCCCGAGCGTTTCGAACCCGCTCCGGATCGCTTCGCGCCCGTTCCTCCGCCCGGTTCCGAGCCCGAGTCGGAGTCGTTCCAGGCATCCGAATCCTTCGGCACCGACAGGCCGGAACCGGCCGCGTCGCCGGAGCGCCCCTCCACGGCGGGTGCCTTCGGCTCGAAGTCCACCTCGGGCGCCTTCGGTGACGCCCCCGGTTCCTCCGGAGCCTTCGGTTCGTTCGGCTCATTCGACACGGAGCGTTCCAGCTCACCGTCGCCCTCTTCCTCCGGCTCCTCCGGTTTCGCCGCCTTCTCCGGCCCCACGGCCTTCTCGCCGGGCCGGGAGGCGCCCCCCGCCCCCGAACGGGAGACCCCTTCACCCCAGGAGCGCGGTCGGGATACGACGGAACGGGAGAACCCTTTCGCACCCGGTCGGGACGCGGCGGAACCGGCTCGGGAGCCGTACCAGGCACGCCGCCGCCAGACGGCCCCGGCACCCGCCTTCGGCGCACCGGCCAGGCAGCAGCCTCCGGGCACGGCTCCCCGGCCGTCCGCCGACAGCCTGGATCCGGAGTCGCTGCTGAGGGGCCGCCGCAACGCGCCCGCCGGCGGCTGGCGGAAACTCGTCTACAAGGCGTCGGCAGGGCTGATCAAGCCGGGCGAGTCCCCGGAGGTCCGCCGCCGCAGAGAGCTGGTCGGCCGCGCGCGCACCCCGGTGGCCACCGGCCACCACCGTGTCGCCGTACTCAGCCTCAAGGGCGGTGTCGGCAAGACCACGACCACGGTCGGCCTCGGCGCCACCCTGGCCCAGGTACGCGGCGACCGGGTCATCGCGGTCGACGCCAACCCCGACCGCGGCACCCTGTCGGACAAGGTCGAACTCGAAACCTCCGCGACCGTCCGCGACCTGCTGAACGAGCGTCAGCAGATCAAGAGGTACGTCGACATCCGGGCCTTCACCTCCCAGGCCCCGTCGCGCCTGGAGATCCTCGCCTCCGACCGGGACCCGTCGGTCTCCGAGGCCTTCAGCGCGGCCGACTACCAGTCGGTCTCCCAGGTTTTGGAGAACTTCTACTCGATCTGCATCACCGACTGCGGCACCGGCCTGCTCCACTCGGCCATGTCCGGTGTGCTCGGACTGGCCGACCAGCTCGTCTTGGTCAGCTCCCCCTCCGTGGACGGCGCCCGCGCCGCCTCGGCGACTCTCGACTGGCTGGAGGCCCACCACTACGAGGAGCTCGTACGCTCCGCGACCGTGGTGCTGTGCAGCGTCCGCCCGCGCTCGAAGTCGACCGTCGACCTCGACCGCCTGGAAGCCCACTTCGCGGCCCGCTGCCGCGCCGTCGTCCGCGTCCCCTACGACCCGCACCTCGAGGAGGGCGCGGAGATCGACCTGGAAAGGCTCCAGGCCGGCACCCGCGAGTCCTACCTCCGCCTGGCCGCCTCGGTCGGCGACGGTTTCGCCGGTCCTCAGCCCTGATCCACACACCGGCGGGCGCCACGACTCCAGATCGGAGCCACGGCGCCTGCCGGGTCCGGGCACGCTCGGGCCAATGAGAGACTAGGGTGCAATCTGACACGTTCTTCGGACGTGTCACCAGGAGAGCTCGCCTAGTGGACGATGGCGGCGGTCTTGAAAACCGCTAGGCCGGGTGACCGGTCTCGTGGGTTCGAATCCCACGCTCTCCGCTCAGCTCGGAAAACGGCGTCTGACCAGGGACTTCCTTCGGACCAGGCGCCGTTGATCGTTTCCAGGATGTGCAGCCGTAGGCCACCGTGAGCGGCCACATGTCGCTGGTCGTGGGATATCTGTGGGATGGAACCGGCCACGTTTGCCCAGCTCATCAAGCAAAAAAAGAGGGTCCCGGATGACCGAGACCCTCTCACCGTAACCGGTGGACTCACGCCGCCAGCGCGTCCTCAATCCGCTGGTTGGCGATCTCCGCGCCGCCGTCGATGCACTTGGCGTAGACCTTGAGAAGCACATCCACCCCATGCCCCGCCCGCTCTGCCACGTCGGGAGCCGCCACCCCGGCATTGAGCCACAGGGACACCGCAGCGTGGCGCAGGTCGTACGGCCGAGCCGCCAGGGGTGAGACCTGCTGTTCGGGAGTCAGGGCGAAGGCCCGCGCAGCCTTCCACACCTCGCAGTAGGTCCCGATGGAGATCACGCCCCCGCGTGAGGTCCAGAACAGCCGCCCGTCCTCGTGGACGCCGAACTCTTCGATGTGCTCGCGAAGGATGGACACCAGCTCAGGCGGGATCGGCACGGGACGGCCCTCGTCCTCTGCCCGGTGCTTGAGTCCGCGATCGTCGTGAGCCTCCCCGCTGTTGGTCCACTTCTTGTTCGTCTGCGGCTTGGATTTGGCCAGGATCAGCCGCCCCCAGCCGGTCGCGGGAAGGTGACAGTCCTGCTTGCGGAGCCCGAGCGCCTCAGCCGGGCGAAGACCGGCGAAGTAGAGGCAGGCGAAGAAGCCGCGCAGGTGCCGGCCACGGTCGAGACGGCTCACGTAGGTCACTGCGGTGAGCAGCTCACGCGCCTGGACCGGGTTGACCACCACGCGCCGATCAACAACCTCCCGGACCTTCGGAGGCTTCCACGCCTTCACCTTGTCGATCGGGTTGGAGGGCAACTCCTCCAAGTCCACCGCGTACTGAAGGGCGTTGTAGAAGACCGACCGCTTACGGGCGATCGTGGTAGCCGCAGCGGCTCTGCCGTCGAGCCGGAGCGTCAGCGCATCCAGGCCGAGCCGCACGTTCCGGACCTTGTTCAGGTCGGCGATGTGGAGCGAGTGCCGTTCGAGCCAGGCGAGAGCCGTCCGGATCTCCGCTGGTTGGACGAGATGCCGAGCGGCAGGGGGAAGGACATACCGCCGGAGAGCCTCCCGGAGGACCAGCGGATCAGGCCGCCCAGGTGCGTCCTCATTGACCAGAGCAGGTGTCACGGTCGCCAGGGCATCGGTGAGACTGTCGCGGGTCTTCGCTGCCGCGTGGGGCCATTTCATGTCCACGTACGCCATGACGAAGCCGAACCAGTTCACCGCGCTTTTAACGGCCAGCATGGAGAGCGGAAGTCCGGTCTCCTCGTCGAATGCCTCACCGCGCTTGGCCGCCTGCCGGAGATCTGACTGGAAGTTCTCGGCCAGTGCCTTTGTGCGAAAGGTTCGTGACTTACGGCGACGTCCGACAGCCCACCTCAATTCGTACGACGGTGCCTTACTGGACTGGTTCCGCCTGATATCCCAGACCTTGATGTCGTAGGAGGTTTTCACGCTGCCTCCCGGAGGGTTTCAAGCCACGCGGTGAAGTCGCTGCGGTAGATGCGGATCTCGCCGTTCGGGAGCTTGAGGCCCTGGGGAGCGTGGCCGATCTCGCGCCAGCGGTAGAAGGTGCGCCGAGACACCCCGCCGAGTTCGTCGAGGATCTCCGGGACGGTCATGAGCTGGTCGCGGTTCTTGCTCACGCTGCCTCCCGAGTCTCGATCACCGAGGGATCTTCGATGGGTTGTCCGTCTGCTCTGGCTTGGAGTTCGATCAGGCGTGCGCGGGTGCGTTGACGGTTGGCGACCTCACGCAGCAGCCGTTTGGCCAACGGGGTGCGGTTGGGATCCTTGGACGAGACCGGGCGCCAGATGTAGCGGTGCGGGTCGGTCACGGTCTCGTCGGGCAGGCCGAGCATGTCGAGCACCCAGGCCCGCCGGTCCTGCTTGTGTTCGCGCAGGGTCTTGTTCGACCACTTGCGGGAGACCAGGACGCGCCGTCCGGCGTAGCCGAGGTGGTCGGCCTTGTGCGCCTTGCCACGGCAGCGGCCCGGCACCATGCCCGCCTTGGCCCCCTTGGGTTGGATGCCGTAGCGCAGCCAGTTCGCGCACGCCGGGGAACAGGGTTCATACCGCAGCGCCTCGACCATGCGGGTGACATGGTCGCGACGGGCCTGGTTGTCGGTGTCTTTCGGGTCGAGGGGATCGCCGAGGTTCTTGGTCAGGTATTTGGACAGGTAGATGAGGCACTGGTCGGCATCCGGCGATCCGGCGAGCACGCCTTGCACGTCGGCTTGGGCGCCGAAGCGGACCACGTGCAGAGGGTCGGCCGCCTCGTCGGCGCCGAGGTGGTCGAGGGCCTCGTCCCAAGTGGGCAGCAGCTCTCCCGTGGTCGGGTCGAGGTAGTCGCCGGCCTGGCCGTCTGGGTGGGGCTCAGCGCGTTCGGCCCGCTCGCTCCAGACCGGCAGACGGTCGCCGTCGAAGCGGACTTCATCGACGGACGGCCACCACACTTGGTGGTAGGTGGCGGCGGCGATGGCCTTGACCTCCGCGCGGGGCATGGTGCCGCGGATGGCCATGTGCAGGTGCGGAGCGAGCCGCTTTTGGGGTTCGACGGTGGCGAAGTACTGCACGTCATAGCCCGCCACTCGGCGAAGGTTCTGCACGAAGCGGTCGACGAGCTTGGAGAAGTGCAGCGCGTCGCGGGCCGCGCGAGCGTAGTCGTAGGTGGCCGGGTTGACCGGGACGCCGTTGTGGATGCGTCCGTAGGAGGGAAGCGTCAGGGTGATGAACATGGACGGCCGGTAGACCTTGCCGTCGGAGGCGATGAACGTCCGCCCGAGGGTGGTGTTCTGCTTGGCCCGCTTGGGCAGGTCCGGCGCATCCTGGCGACGGCGGGTGGAGCGCGAGCGCTTGGGAGTCGACCGGCCGCCCAGCACGTTGCCGCGCATCCCGGCGGCGTTGATCTCCGCATCGATGCCCGCGATGGCCTCGTCCCAGTCGAGAGTGTCGTCCCCGTCCCGTTCCGCCTCGTCCCGTTTGGCTTGGACGTCGGCCCGGAACTCGATCAGCCACCGCTGCTCTTCGGTCGAGGGGTGCGGTTCGGCGACGGGTTCGGCCTCCAGATGCCAGCCTTCTCGGCACTGCGCCTTACGAAGCTGCTTGTTGCGCAGGGCACACGGCGGGCACTTGGCTTCCTGGGTGGTCCCGCAGGGGATGTTGAACGACTCGACGGTGCCGGTGTGGGTGTCCAGGCGCCGCAGTTCGAGGGGGCGGATGCAGACGCCGTTGAGCTTGGCGACCTCCACCGCCACGTCGAGGGCGAAGGGCAGGGTGTCGCGCACCAGGCGGGGAAGGGTGCGATCAGAGCCGTCCGGCGAGGAGGAGGCGGGGGAAGCGGGGGTGTCGGTCACCGGTTCTCCTCTCGGTTGAGCACGTCGGCGGTGAAGCGGTAGGCGTCGCTGTAGGGGTCGCGGCGCAGCCGGATGTTCACCACCTCCGACAGCACCAGCTCAAAGCGCGCCGGGAAGTCGGACAGAGAGCCCAGGAGGCGGAAGGGGATCGCGTCGATCTCGGCGAGGCTGCCCTGAATGATGATCTTCACTGGGGTGCCTCCCCGGCGAAGTCGGCGACCATGGCGCGAATATCGGCGTCGCAGACGTAGCCGGCACGGGCGCGGATCGGATCGGGTGAGGTCTCCAAGCGGACGTAGCCGATGCCCGCGCCCTGCTCGGGAACCGGGGAGATGTGATCGGCCAGTGCTCCCCGGTCGCGGGCGCCGTCGCCGAGGACCATGTCCACCTGCTCAGACTCGTCCAGCCGGAGGGCGATCTTGTCGGGGAACAGGTTGCGGACGTTCATGACCTCTTTGCGCGGGTCCTGGAGCGCGGCCATCACGCCGAACCCGACCGCACGGCCCTGCGTGGTGAGCGTCGCCAGGGCAGCGGAGATGCGGAGCTTGAGGCCCTTGTCGGACTGGTAGGCGGTCAGGAACGCCACCTCGTCGACCACGACCAGGACGAACGGGTCATCGAGGGTGGGGGTGTGGGAGCGCTGGAGTCCGGCGAAGCGGTCGGCCCGCTCCTGCATGACCGACACAGCCGCTTCCAGCAGATCGGCGCAGGCCACCGGAGTCGCGGCGTAGCGCTCACCAAACAGATCACGACCGAAGGACAGTTCCATCCGCTTGGGATCCAGCGCCCAGACCTGGACCAGGCCCGCCCGCACCGCAGGCAGCAGGCCCCGGATGGTGGACCAGATGATCGAGCCTTTGCCCGCTCCGGTGGCACCGGCCACCAGGACATGTGTGCCGTGAACGTTGAGCCGCCACGGGGTGCCGTCCTCACACCGGCCGATCTCGACCGGCCCGATCGACGCGACGTCGGGGATGGGGAGTGCGGGTAAGGGGGTGGCCAGCGGGTCACGTCGGGGGAAGGCCAGCAGCAACCGGCCTGAGCGGGCGATGGTGACTCGGCATGAGGTGGCGCCGAAGCCGTGGGCGAGGTGGGCGAGGCGGTCGGCCCAATCCTTGACCGACTGTCCGCTGATCATCTTCACCGTGACCAGGTCAGCCCACGAGGTACAGGTGACGCGGACGAGGTAGGGCAGGTAGTCGCGGCCCTGGAGGTGACGGCCGAGACCGGAGACGATCATCACCGGTTGCCAGTGCCGCCGATAGACCCACACCAGCCGCCAGAAGGCCAGCAGCCGCCAGCCCATCCACCGGTTGAACGAGGCCCGATCGAAGAACGGCCACGGCGCCAGCACCGAGAGCGGAACGGCGACGAGGACCAGGGCGACGCGCCAGCCGTACACGATGGCGATGGTGGCGGGCACGGCGAGCACGGCCACGGCGATCGGGTGACGCCAGATGAGGCGGACCATTCCGGCCAGCAGTCGCCACAGGAAGATGGTGATGGTGAAGATCGCCGGGGTCGTGACCACGGCCGGACGGAACACCACGGCGGTATCGGGGGTGGTGGTGACGAGGGTTCGGGTCTCGTCACCGGGCAGTTTTTTGAACATTAGGCTGGAGTCCTCTCTTGATTCGCTGTCTGGGGAGATCGAGGGGCCGCCGGAATGCCAGTTCCAGCGGCCCCGCTTGCGTGTCAGGCCGCGATGTCCTTACCGGCCGACGCCTTGGCCGCAGCCGGAGCCGCAGCCGAGCGGGGAGCGCGCATCGCGGTCGCGCGGATGGACCAGGCCAGACGGCCGGTGTTCTGGCCGACGTAGGCGGTGGCGGTCATGCCGTCGAACTCCACCGGCACGAACGGCACCCCCGGCAAGGCGGCCGGGACGACGGGCTGAGTCGGGGACAGGATCTTGACCGCCACCGTCTTCTGTCCGGCCTTGACGGTGGGATCGGCATCCATGACGGCGACCTGCCAGACCAGCTCTCCGGTGGTCTTGTCCTTGGCGTAGACCGTGCGCCCCTTGGACGAGGCGTCGAAGTCCTTGACCTGCTCGACCTCACCGACGACATAGCAGCCGTGCGGGAAAACCTGCTCAAAACGAACGGGGATGGGTCCCTGAAGGGCCATGATGAACTCCTGTTGTCGACCCCCCTAGACAGGTGCGGTCATTCCGCAGAGATGAGGTGTCTAGGGGGCTATGCAAGTAAGTTAGGCCGGAGTCAGCGAACTGTCTAGGGGGGTGGACGAAATGCCTTAGGGGAATTTCCAGAGCGCCGCAGTGGCATCGTCATGGACCTTGCCCCGAGGCCATCGGGAGCTGTTCGGATCGCTGTGCTCGGCCTGTCGGACACGGCAGATCAACTCGTCGGGGCCGTCCTGGTCGAGGATGTCGAGGAGTTGTCGCCAGGACACCAGGGCGAAGCGGTCGACGAGACGGGTCGCCCCGTCGCTCAGCAATGCCACCGCCCGCACCTGATCCACCGGGACGGCACCGGTGAGGGCCTGTTCTGCGGCGAGGGGGTCGACGGAGGCCACCCAGAAACCGCCGTCCCGGTTGCGATGATCGCGCAACGTCTCGACGTAGCCTCGAAACGCCTCGGCATGCTCGGGACTTCCGCCCGGCAGGCTGTCCATCAGCGCCCGGTAGCGCGATCCGATCTGATTCACGCGATCGTCACAGATCACCGTCGGCTCTGCCGTATCGGTGTCGAGGACAACGGCGGAGTCGGCCAGCACCAGCCATTCCAGAACGTCACCCGTACGGCGCACCATCGAGACCGTGGCCGAAGGGGATCCCGCATGCACCAGGTCACAGGTGAAATCGTGCAACGAGGCGACGTTCTTGATCGACTCGGCCAGGATCTCGGTCAAGGCGCCGGAGCTTTGAGTAACCGCGGCCAGCAGGGTCGAGCCGAGCGTGTGGGCGTACCAGGCGACGCCATGGGAACAGCCCGTTTTCAGTCCCGCCGGAGTTCCGGCACCGTCCAGGAGGACCACCGCGTCAGAAGTGGTCCCGATGAAGTCTTCATTAGGACGATTCGCGTATGCGGGTTCGGTGGCGAGGCTGAGTCGCACGTCAGTCGTCTTCGTGTCGATAGAGAGGGCTGGCCAGTTGCGTACGGACTGGCTCTCCCGTAGCGGGGTCGTATTCAACGGAGACCACCGTGGAGAAACGCTGGTCACCCACCTGACCCCAGATGGTGGCCATCTCAGAGGCGAGCAGGTCGACGACGCCGAGTGAGCCGTTGGGGTGAATGCCGGCGATGGCCAGGAACATGCCTTTGCCGTCCGGCCGAGGGAGACGGCCGAGGTAGGCCGAGTCGGTCGGCTTCGGCGGGTTGACCTGGCTACCGGAGCGATAGGCCACGTTGGTCCGGGTGTCGCGCAGCAACCAGCCGAGGTCGTCGCGCTCCCATCTGATCACGGGGTCGGTGTCGTAGGCGGTGCGCATCGCTTCGGCCATCCGGGGGCCGCAGATGACGAGCAGGCCGGGCCGGTTGAGATCGATCTGCCCGTCGACCGAGACGTTGTCGGAGGCCACGGTGAGTCCGAAGGAGCGCGCGAGGTCTTCCAATCGCTTGCCTGAGCGCATGTCGTCCAGGGCGACCACGGGCCGGTTGTGTTCTGGGTCCAGCCGTAGCGGAGTCACCACGGTCACCGTGCCGACACCGAGGAACGCCCCTTCTGGGGCCGGACCGGTGTGCTTGATCTGGTGAATGCGTCCCCGTGACAGACCGGCCTGCTCGGCGATCTGCGCGTATGAGATGCCTTGGGCGTGCAACTCCTGAATGACGCGGCGTCGGAGGCGAGCCAGTTCGGTGACCTCTTGTTGTGCGATGCTCAGCCGCTCGGTTGCGGCCCGGATCAACAGATACGGGTCGTCCATGGCGGCGATGCGCTCAAGGTCACTCGGTGGCACAGGGGTTCCCTTTCGGTGATGCTCAGCCGAGTCTAGACCCCTAGACGAAATGTCGTCTATCCCCCTTGACAGTACGGCATTGAGCTGTTCGCCGGTTTTTGGGCTGGTTGCCCGAATCGCTGAGCGTCGCTTGGGCACACCGCGCGTCATCGCACGTGCCCCGTCAGCAACTCGGCCCAAAGGTCATGCGCTTCCCTGGCGCAGGTTCGGGGAGTCTCGGTGACATTCAGATGAACGCCCTGCACAGTGCGGCGAAGGTAGGACTGCCCGCCTGCCGAGCACAGTTCGTAAATGACCGAGCGGCAGTCACAGGTCCAGGCGATCACTCGCCGTCGCCCGTCTTCTCGCGGGTCGATCCAGGTCAACGGGATGTGACCGGCCTGCAACGGTCCCACGTGCGGGGCCAGGCACCTTTTCACCGTGCAGCCGTTTTCTCGGGAGCCGGGTTAAGGGTGGCCCAGACGATGCGACCCTGCTCGTCTCCGGTCACACCCCAGCTGGTCGCCAGAGCGGCGACGAGGGCCAGGCCCCGTCCCCCTTCCTCGTCCGCTTGAGGGGGGAGGGGGTGCGGTGCGCGCTGGCCGCCCTGGTCCAGGATGCCGAGCCAGATTCGGCTGTGGGTGGCGTGGACGGCAACGGTGAAGCAGCCGCCGAACCGGCCGCTTGCGGAGTGACGGATGGCGTTGGTGGCCAGTTCGCTGACGATCAGTTCGGCGTCTTCGGTCACGGGCCAGGTGCTCAGAAGGGCGGTGACGAAGCGTCGCGCTTCGGTGATCGCCACGGGAGAGCCGGGAAAGGTGCGGGACATGCGCCAGGGCGACATAGCGGACTCCGATGTCTAGGGGGCTATACATCCACCGGGCCAGCGTATGAGTGATGCTAGAAGCATCTCAAGGAATTCGACGCATAAATGCGTCAGTCGTTAGAGGTGTGTCGTCAAGGTGCGATAGTCGGCACCGATTCGCCCCAGAAGATCCCGCAGCTGCTCGCCATAGACAGCCACCGCCGCGAACACCTCGAAGGTCTCCCCGTGAGTCGACAGCTCCCGAGGCTCCGTCAACGTCAGATCACCCGTCAGGCTCTCCACCACGCTCACCGCACCGTCATAGACCGTGAACCCATGCAGAGGGAACGCCGGAACCTGCACCGACCACGGCACCACCCCGACAGCGACACCAGGAAGCGTCGCCACCTGGAGCAGTCGATCAAGCTGAGCCAGCATCAACGCCGGCGACCCCGGCCACGTACGCACAGCCCCCTCGGTCAGCACGAAGGAGAACTCCCGGCCGGACTCGAACAGGACCGCCTGCCCCTCCACCCGAACCGCCGCAGCCCTGGCAGCGTCCTCCTCATCCACCTCACGACCGACCGCCAACGCCAACCGGGCATACTCCGCCGTCTGCAACAACGCCGGAATCATTGCCGAAGAAAACACCACCACCCGACGCGCCGACCGCAACCGGGTGACATTGGCCGCCTCCCGACCGGCAAGCCCGCCCTTGAGACGAGACACCTCATCACGCAGCCGCACCAGCAGCGCATCCAGCTCCCCGCGGCCCGCATCATCCAGGCCCAACGCCTCAACGAGACGATCCACCGTCTCCGGAACCGGAAGAAGCCGCCCCGTCTCAATCCGAGAGATCGTCGGCTGAGCCACCCCGGCCCGCAACGCCAGATCCTTCCCCGTCAGCCCAGCATCCTTACGTAGCCGACGAAACAGCTCACCCAGCGCCCGTAGGCGATCCCGACGATCCTCCACACCCAGCGTTCTACCAGCCACCTGCACGTCGAGCGCAGCCCATCACGGATCACTCCTAAATTGTTCTCATAGGCACCGACCACACCGTCCGCGAGCTACTCGGCGACATCACCGCTACCCGCCGGAACGCGGGACCGTCTCCCGCCTGATCCACTCCAGATAGTCAGGAGTGCCGGCTACGAGTGCGCTGGCGATGATCTGCGGCACCTCGTAGGAGTGCAGCTCCCGCACGCACCGCGCCAGATCCTCGAATCGTTCGGTGGTGGTCGTCATCAGCAACAGCCACTCGTCGGAGTGCTGGATCTGCCCGGCCCACCAGTAGGTCGACTCGATCGGCGCGACGACCTGAGCCCCCGCAGCCAGCCGACGCTCCACCACTGCCGAACAAATCCGATCAGCCTCATCACGACTGCTGGCAGTGACACGGACCTCGATGCAATCCGAAGTTTTTTCGATCATGCCAACACACTGCCGAATTGTTCTCATAGGTATCAAGAGCGGCGCTCCGCGCCGCTGAGCGGCCCTGCGCTCGGCCGCACGCTGCGCGTGCGGCCTGGGGGCCGTTCTCGCGCGCGGCCGTGCTCGGGCCGCTACCTCTTGACACGACCGCGAAGAGCCAGGAGTGCGAGAGCGATGAAAGCTGGAGCGCACACTCGTTGCACGACTTGTATCCAGGACCCGACAGCGTTCAGTGAAGAAGAAAGTTTTGCATTGTTAATAGACAATGAGTTCTGTATCGAGAATAGGAATGCGTCGGCAAGCTCGACTGGATTTATTAGACCAAATCTATGTATAAGTACTGAAGATCCAGTCAGTATGATAATTAGAATCATCAGTGAGCGCCATGCCCGCAGCCCGTATCCCGATACCAGCCAATACAAAGTGAGTATGATCCATTCCGAAGACGGTTTTGTCGATGCGAGTCTCCTCATCTCCATTTCGCCATAGTAGAAATCAGCGCTTCCAGGCTCATCTTTTCGGTCTTCTTGCGCTTTCCTCAATGCTCGATAAGAAGCTTGTAGCTCAGATGCCGAAGGTATTGGCAGGACGTCCGCTGAGGCGCGCTTACGCCAGCTTCGCCGTCCTACCGTTTCTGACCGGTAAGCTATTTCGCCAAGGAGAACAGCCCTCCTTGATCTGAGGACAGGAGGGATATGCATCAAGATAGGGCCTTGAATAGCGACCTTGTCTACATTTGCTGCGGTTTCTATTCTTGCCCTACGTAGATCTAGGCCGGAAAATATGAAGTTGTTTAGATCAGTGCCATTTAGCGCGAGAATCGATGGCTTTCCCTCAAAAGACAATGGCGCGATAGTGAATGGCGCGCTGCTGGAACACTGCTCAATGTTGAATTCAGATACACCGGATCGAACCTGCCCTCCGTTGGAAAACTTGCATCGAGAGAGATTCATCGTCGAGAAGCTCCCGAGGCCACTGAAGCTCAGACAGCCAACGTTCTGCAGTGACAAGTGCTTAATGTCTGCATCAAGGACTTCAATAGCTTTATCAGACGTTATCGAGTTAAGTTGAACCTCGCCGCTAGATTTCCAATTCTTGAGTTCGATAGCTTCATCGAAGCTCACGTTTTTAAATTGAAAACCGTCAAAAAGTGTTGGCTTGAATTGCTTTACGGATTGCGAGTCTTGATTGAGGTCATATTCGTGTCGGATGTTTTGAAGTTCGCATCTTCCTGTCATGGTGATATTGCTGAAGGTAACGCGCCCATGGAATATGCTGTCCGAGAAATCTGCACTCTTGAGTTCCATGTGCGCAAAGACGCATCGCCCTTTACCTTGATCACCAAAAGTGGCGCCGCGGAAATCGATTAATCCGGTAACTTCTGAGGGCTCTGATTCCCGATACGGACTTCCGAAAGCCGTAGATACGGGGAATCTAGCATCTATACAGTTCAGTCCACCAGTAATTTTTGCTGAGGTTAAGTCGAAGTGCCCTGACGCCCCTGATCCAGTTGTCGCACCTTGAAGATTAAGGGGACACTTCAATACAGCACTTCGCATGTATAGAGATCCCATTTTGGATCCAGCGATAGAACAGCTACTAGATATCTCGGAAGTAGATAAGTTAAAACTCCCTTCGATGGTAGACATCTCTATCTTTAGGTCTTTAAATTTGCAGTGTGACGCATTTATCGAAGCGAGCTTCGCTCCGCTGAAGTCCACGAGCTCATTGAATGTTCCGTCCTGTATCAAGAGCTCTTCTGCGAATTGCGCATTGGTGAAGTCTACATGGCCGTTCCATATGACTTGGTGAGCGTTAATCTTATCCGGGAATAGAGTTCCTCTACATGACGTGTGAGGCATTATTGGAAAACGTTCATAGGGACTTTTTTCTTTAACTGGCATTGCAGCCATGATTGCCGAAAACTCTGGACCAGTAATGGTAAGGCCGCTGAGCTCCAGCGGGTATTTCTGCTTATGCACCGCATGCAGATAATCTCTCCGCTGCTCGGCTGGCAAGTGTAAGTAACATAGATCATGCCCTGGAACTTTGGCGCCTGGGCACCCGGCATAACCACAGAAGTCCCAAGAGCTGCTTCCGCCTCCATTAAAATACTTTACTTTATGCTCGTGCTGCATGTCGATGATATCCATTTCTATATAGCCATGGCGAGGAATTGAAATATTGAAAGGCCCTTTGGGGGCTTTTGTAAATCGAGTCGGAGGATGCATCGGATGCAAATGAATATGAGCGGCTTTTAAGTGATGGCGTTGACTACGCACCTCGGATGAACTGCCCAAACGAAAAGCGCTTTAGCATGGATTCGCGATCAGCTTCCGCTGCTATCTGAAACTGTGGTCTGATAGCAGTTATGGAGGAGGGAGACTGCATCAGTGCTCGTGCAGCTCACCCAGCAGGTATGTGGACGGGCTTACCGAACCAATCACCACAAAGAGTATGAGCAACACACGTGGGCACTGGCAAGCCCATCTCTGTGAGTCATCTTGAGAGCCGCCGAAGTGAACGGTGGCAAGTCGGCTTGCTGCGGCCTGGTAGAAGAAGTAGCTCAAACAGCAGTGAAGACCACTTTATGGTCTATCTATCAAATTGTCATCATTTGTCCTATTTGTAGCTTATTCTCGCGCAAGAAGCTGGATAGCTCGTCAAGAATTTGGTGCGCCGACTGCCTGAATGGTCCATTATGTCCTCATGAGGATTCCTGGTCCACCTGATGGCGCCCCTTCGGTGCACTGGCCGCATTGGAGGAGAAGTCATATTGACGAACTACGAAACGATCCCCAGATAGAACACTTTGTATGGTGGTGGGAGGATATTGATACCGCTGAAACAGAAAACTATCTGTCAACCATCGATGCAGCTTCCAACGAGAGGCCGATACAGGCATTTCTCAATAACTATCCCAGAATGCTCGTTCAGCATCTACAGGGAGCCCATGGACGGTGGGCAATCCCGCAAAGCCGACTAGGTTCGGAGTTCATCCCAGACTTCTTGATAGGAGAAGCACACAGCTATGCACGTCAATGGATCCTGGTCGAACTACAGAGTCCGCAGACCAAGCTTTTTACTAAAAAGCGCAGACCATCGGAGCAGCTGGATGAAGGGATCAGCCAGGTTCTTGAATGGCGTAGATGGCTCGCAAGGAATCGTGATTACGCCAATCGCCATACCGCAGAAAATGGACTGGGGCTACTAGGTATAAATGATCGATCGAAAGGACTTATTTTGATTGGTCGGGCAGCCGATCGATCTCTACAGGATCGGGATCAACTGGAGCAACTCTGTTGGGACATGCACCTCGATATTCGCTCCTACGACTGGCTTTATCGTGTAGCTCTGCACCGAATCACTATTCGAGCGGAGATGCTCGAATCCGCTAGGCGGATAGAAGCAGGAGAGCAAAGTGCTGGGGGACGGCAATGGATCGTTGATGATGAAGCCCTTGATTGGTCTGTCTGACGACAATGTTGCCTCCGGCGGGGGCACTCAGCTCCGGGATGATTGTCGGTACACGGCCGAAGGACCGTATTTGGCTGAGGTGGGCCTGATCATCCCGTCTGCCTCGACCCAGGCAAGCCCAGCAGGCCAGCACCTCCGGCTCAAGCCCGTCTGCGACGGTTGGCATCCCATGAACGAGGAACGGCGACGGGTGAACGGACACGCGAAGACGGGCTTGCCCCTCCGTCGCCGGCCCGCTGCCGCTTCGCGGTGGGTCGAGGCAGACGGGAAGATCAGGCAGGCTGAGGTGTGTGCGTCCGCACGAGGCGCGACTGTCTGCGAGTACGGCACACATCATCGAGATCATGTCCCACCAGTGACGGATTTCTAGTTGCAGTTCTAGTTGCAATCCAGCCCAGTTCAACCCCGTTCCGGAGGGACCGGCCGCGCCAGTTGGTCCAGGTGGGACTGATCGGAACGGGCAAGATCAGAGCTGCTAATGCGGTTTAGGTTTAGCGTCATGCCGTGCCCGTTGCGTGCCCATCAGAAGGGTTAACAAGGGGGACTCACGGACACAGCGCGACCGCCGCTGACCTAGGAAGTAGCAGGTCCGAGAGTCACGTGCCGAGATCTTCCGAACCGGCTCTTCTGATCATCGAAAAATCGAAAGCCCGCCGCCCGGCAGGCAGATGAAGCGCACATCGTCAGGACCGCGGGTGTTCCACGCCTCGTAGTGGGAATCGGGCTTCACGGTCAGGTGTGTCCCGGTGTCGAAGACCAGCCGCAGCGCACCGGACTTGAAGGCAACCGCTGACACGAGTGTCGCGCCGAAGAGAGCCAGGGCCGGCGCCACCTCCTGGCGCTCAGGGGCCAACTGGACCGGTTCCGCGTCGGGAGCGCTCAGTGAGCCGCTGGTGAGGGTCGCCGTGGACTCGATGGTCACCTGGGCGTCACCGTCGAGGAGCAACGTCAGCTGATAACTCACCTGGACCTGGACCACCCGCATCCCCCGGTAGGGCAGAAGCCAACGATCCTCCAGCTCGGCCAGATCTGCCGGTGTGGTCACGGTGCCGTCTGAGCGCATGACCGCTTCCCGGATCAGCGGGTCGGCAGCCGCACGATCCTTTCTCCGGCGGTTCACCGAGATCACCATCCGAAGCGTTCCGTCGCCGTGCGGAAGCACATAGGCGAGGACCTTGTACTCCTGGCCGTCCTCACCGACGACGTTCTCCCACTCCTTGTCGTCGTTCTCCTCCATCACGGCAAGCTCGTCGTAGCGCGCGACACGGCGCCACCGGTCCAGGTACTCCTCCGCGATCCCCGCCGCGACCTTCTCGTTCAGCTTCACCGGATCATCCTGCCGCTCGTGCCATTAGCGTGCCATTAGACCGGGTGACGAGGGGTTAACCACGGTCACTCATGACCGGCCGAACGCCCAGCTCAGCGCCCCTACAAGCTGTGATCCATACACTTCCCAAGCTGATAGCGAAGGTGAACCTTCCTGGCCAAGGAGCTTTGAAATCGGGCATTACCTACGCTGGCCCCATGGATCCTCAAGCCGTGGATTGGGCATCGATCCCAGGACCGAGGTGGTACCGGCCCGAAGCAGTCGCGGAGGCCTTCGCCAACTTGATCAGGAGTACTCGCAATGACCTGGACCAAGGAGGCGGCGTTCGATCAGCTGTAGGAAACGATCACGCAGGGACGCTCTATCCAGCAGCCGTCGTAGGAACCGACGTGTTGCTGGAGGTCATCGTCAAGCATCCAGGGCCGCCGAGGCAGGCTGCCCTTTGTGTCCTGCTCGATTGGTGGGGATGTTTTCAGCCTGAACCAGGCTTCGAGTCGTACACCGACCAGCAGGGAGAGACGATCGATGTCATCGCGGCGATCGTCGAGCGAGTTGGGCAGGCGACTCGCATCCTACGAATGATCGCGGAACAGGACCCTAAGACACGTGGCCTCAGCCGAGAGTTGATCAGAGCCCAGAGCCGGGGGTGGACGCTCATCGAATAGGACCCTGCGTGGCTGATCGCTGCCGCCGACCTGCCTAAACTCGTCCGTATCGTGAAACGCAAGCTGAAGAAGATCCAGTACCGGCCATATCTGCTCACCGGCTGCCTGGCACAGACCGGGATCACCCTCGACATGACCGACTCTACGAATTCAACCTGTGTAGCCCTGCGCACGCTTGAGGAACCTCCTTCAGGTTCTTCGCGTCTGGGCATCAGAACATCAAGACATCCCTTACTCTGCCTACTAAGGCATTACAGGGCTTGCTGTCTGGCCTCGATCACTTCTGGCGAGGCCACCTTTCATCGGACTGCATTTGCCCAGCGAGACGAGTTCCCCCGTGGCAGACACCAGCACATGCAAGTTGCTTAAGTATAGGCGGGCCAGTAGTTATGGATTTCATCGAGGAGTTCATCAACCGATACACCAAGGAGTATGACTTCTATGCACAAGTGGGGCGCATCGCAGCTCAAGAGCTTGAGACAACACTCCAAGCGGCAGGAATTCGATCTATCGTCACCCACAGAGCTAAATCAGTCTCACGTCTTCGAGCTAAATGCGTCCAGCGACACACGGCCGATGGTAGATACAACTCCGTCGACGATATCTACGATGACATCGTTGATTTGACAGGCGTACGCGTTGCGCTTTATTTTCCGGCGGAACGGACCCAAGTTGATGGAGTGATCAACAGACTGTTTGACGTACAAGAGAAGAAAGAGTTTCCATCACCCGATGCCAACACTAAGGGTAAGCGCTTTACTGGTTATTCGGCTCTCCACTATAGAGTGCAACTCAAGGAGCGCCATCTGAGCGAGCCGGACAAGCGATATGCGCGAGCCAGGATCGAGATACAAGTAGCATCTATATTAATGCACGCCTGGTCGGAGGTAGAGCACGATCTGATCTATAAACCGCTAGCAGGAGAGCTGTCCGACACCGAGCACGCCATTCTAGATCAGCTTAACGGCCTAGTGATCTCTGGTGAGATCGCCCTGGAAATGCTGCAGAAAGCGGGTGAAGCCAGGGTCACGGTAGATGGCCAACCGTTCGCGAACCACTATGAGCTTGCAGCTCATCTGATACGCCTCGCAACGGATAAAACAGAAGATCCGATCAGCGAGTCCGGCCTAGGGCGTGTTGATCTGCTCTTCGAATTCACTGCTCGCTTGGGCCTTAACACCTCCCAGTACCTCGCCCGCTACGTAGAAGCACTGCACGGGAATCTTGAGGAACGACCACTTGCGGAGCAGATCAGCGATGCTCTACTAGCAGAAGACCCTACTCGCTACGAATTGTATAGAGTACTGCAGGCGAAATACGGATCCGCGGTCCCAGAAGATGCCTCCGACCGTCAGGAATACCATCGCCAGTTGGGCATTTTCCTGGATCACTGGATTGACCTTGAGCGCCTGGCTCGGGAGCTTGCTGTACCACTTGAGGTTCGCCAGCCAGCCATGCCAACCTCTGCGTTGTTCACGCGCGCGAGGGTGCTTCCTCCCAACATGATGCGAGAGTTTGACCAGCTGCGGCGCCTAAGAAGCTACGCAGTGCACGGAGTAGAGCCCATAGAAGCAGCCGTCCTGGCTGAAGCATCACAACGTCTCGATGCGATAAAGAGAGAGATTCAGGAGCGAGCTGCCAAGCTTGCTAGCGAGGATCGCAAGAAGCAAGAAGACTAAGACTTGCTTAGACACGGACCAGGTTGCAGCCCCCTAGGAAGTCTGCTCACCATCCCTCATGGTTCTCCGACGCGCCGTCCATGCCGTCGCTTCGCCCATGACGATGTCATCGACCTGCCGCACCAACTCTGATTTCTCCGCTTCGCCCCGGCGCTATTCCGGTAAGAGACGGTAGGTATGGATCACGCGTCCGAGTTCCGCCCACGCGCTCGAAAAGGACAACCAGTTCTCGTGCTAGTCGAAGATTCTCCGCAGACCGGCGAAGATCAGCGCAACTGCGCCCATACCCGCGGTCACCCATGCCGGCGCCTGGAGAGCGGCTGCCAGCGTGGCGGCGGCCGTCGTCAGCAGGATGAGTACCTCGGAGCCCCAGTGCAACCGCCGTGCCCGATCTCGATGTGCGGAGTACCAGTTCTGCTGCCGCAGCGCGTAGGCGAGCGCGGGATCCGGCGCGTCCCAAGGATCGTCAGGCATTCTGGCGGACATGATCCATCTTTCTCTCATGCCCTGCCTCAACTGTCCAAGCCCTTCACCTGCACCAACTGGAGGGGCGTACAGGAGTCGTGGCGACGTTCCCAGGAGTGTCCCCAGGATGAGCGGCTTGCCTGTACTCGTAGTGGGTTGCAGTTCACCGCCGTACCAGCCCGTTCAACCTTGGCCGCTGGGCCGTGTTGGTCCAGCTTGAACTGATCGAGACGGTCGAGATCCGAGCTGCTAATGCGGTTTGGGTTCTACGGCGCCTTTTTGATCATGTGGCGCATCAATCAAGATCCGGAAAATGCGCGGAACGCGGATACCGCACCCGGGAACATCGGATGCCTTAACCGCAGGTCAGCCTGTCGTCCGGCGTACGAACAACGCTCCACTTCTAATCCGATGGTCGTGGTTCGGCGTAAGGCAGCTCACGCAGATCTGATGGGATATGTGCGGGATGATCTTCTGTGATAGGAGCCCGCAAAGATGCTTCTATACTGGTCAGAGGCACTGTCGTCGCTCGAAACGCAGCCCTCTTGAAAACCGCTAGGCCGGGTGACCGGTCTCGTGGGTTCGAATCCCACGCTCTCCGCTCAGCTCGGAAAACGGCGTCTGACCAGGGACTTCCCTCGGAGCAGGCGCCGTTGATCGTTTCCAG
Source organism: Streptosporangium sp. NPDC006930 (assembly GCF_040635605.1). Classification (NCBI taxonomy): domain Bacteria; kingdom Bacillati; phylum Actinomycetota; class Actinomycetes; order Streptosporangiales; family Streptosporangiaceae; genus Streptosporangium; species Streptosporangium sp. NPDC006930. Next base: position 221,328 of record NZ_JBEYID010000013.1, read on the forward strand.
GGTATGCAGCCGTAGGTCACCGTGAGCGGCTCTCGGCCGGTGTTCGCGGAATGATGGTGGTCGCGTTTCCCAGGTGGTTGGCCTCGATGTCCTGTTCAGCGAAGCTTGCCGACGCCGGGATCAGGCTCACGTCGGGGCGTACCCTGCCGACCAGGTTATGGCCTGTACCTGCAAGTTATGCCAAACAGTGAGGCGGCGGACGGCGGAAGAAGTCGGCGCACTTCGCAGGTCCCACCTGATGCGCCGCAAGCCACATATACGATCATGAAATGAAGCTGGTCTTCTCGCCCTTACGGCGTCGTCGCGCCGCCCACCAGGGAACGGGCGAGGGCGAGTTGGCGGCGACGCCCATTCTGGACTGGGAGCATCCCCAGGTATTGAGGTTGGCGAGCGAGGCCCGGCGTGAGAACACCGGGACGGACCGGGGTCTTCTGGTCACGGCTCACCGGCTTATCGCCGCCCGGGTGCGTTCGGTGTATGCCATGAACGACACGCAGCCGGTCTCCAGCCCGTCTCTCTACCAGAGGCCACGGACCTCCTGCGGGGTCGGAGAACTGCACGGGATAATCCTCAGATATGTCTCATTAGCGCACACCGGTGTCTATAATTTCGTGATGAAATACTACGTGTCGCATGCTCTGTTTTTGGCTGTAATTCTGCCGCTGCTCGGCGGATGCGGCCTTGTCGACAGTGTGGCGGAAAAGAAGAAGTATGGCGTCCCAAGTGAAGTCATGGAACCTACGATAAAAGCAGGCAGTCACATAACGGTGACCCATATCGGAGGGCGATACGTTCCGAAGCTCGGTGACATCATCCTTTTCGAGACCCCCGAGAATTGGGATGATAAGGGGGTACGCGTCTCGCGAGTCATCGGGGTTCCAGGGGTTGCTGTGGAGTGTTGCGATGGCAAAGGACGAATGACTTTGAACGGATACCCCTTGGAGGAGTCCTACATCAAGGAGCTTCCCGCTTCTCGCCTTGCCTTCGGCCCAGTGGTCGTTCCCGAAGGGCGTGTTTGGGTGCAAGGAGATAACCGGCACGTTTCTCTCGATTCGCGCAGCCACTTTCTCGACCCGAGTAAAAAGCAGGAGGATGCCATGATTCCGGTGTCCAGCGTCATCGCGATCGTGGACCTTGCCGCCGTTGAGTGAGGGGCACGGGGATAGAGGGAGGTTGACTTAGGCGGATCCGGGCAGCCGGGCTTTTGGGATCGGCAGGGAAACCGGTTCCGAATGCTCCTAGGGATCTTTGGGATCATTCGGACATATAAGTCATCCGTGCCTCAGTCTCCCTTTTATTAGCCGTACCTTTCTGCTTCCGACTTCGAGTGCGTCGGAGCGAGGTACTGGTCAGGCGGTAAGTCGGGTCATACGCTCCAATCGTGGCGGACATCGGCTATTTCGAGGCTTGGCAGATGTGGCTGGACGGTAAGTCCACCTTGGGAAACGGCATGTTCGGCCTGCCGATGATCTGGTGGGGCAGGGCCGGAAAAATCGCGGCCTTCGTCAGTGGTATGACGATCCTGCTCGACATCGCGGGTCCCGAGCGTCTCACGTCGTTCGCAGATCGGCTACACGCCCTCGTTCAGGCTCTCTGGAGCCGCGCGTTGATCTATTCGTTTTCGGTCGCCTCGTTTGTCATGGCGTTCGGCTGGGTCGCCATATGGGACATCGTATGGAGCATTGACATTCCCGTACCGGTCGCTGTCTCCGGCTTGGATGTGCTCGTCGGCCTCCTCAGGGTTGTCGCCATCGCCGCGCTGTGCTTTCTGCTCCCCCTGGCTGTAGCTGGAACCGTACTTGTCATCGACAAGGTGTGCGCGAAGCTGCCCATGATCTTCACGCATCCTCGCGCGGTTCACATCCGTATCGTGGCGGCCGCACTACTGATCGTCGGTTTTCATTTCGATCTGCTTGCCTCGTAGCTCGTTCCCAAGAGCTTCTTCTACGACCGGGCTGCCAGGGGTGAGACCTGCTGTGTGGAGAGAAACGGTGCAAGCAGTGTGAAATTATCTGGCCAGACATGGCCTGGCCATTCGCTGCTACAGAAGACTTCAGCCGTGTCGACCGAGTTCGGTGAACCCAGTGAGAAGAGGCCCGCGAGCCGACCGGTGCTCAAGGTGGTACTCGCATGGTTCGTGCTGTTAGCGCTGGAGTACTTCTGGATCCCTGTGTTCAGGGTGTCCTGGTTGTTCGCTTGGCTTGCGATCATGGCGTCCTGGTTGTGGGTGATCAGTCGGTCGACCGCGGTGGTGATGAGCTATCTGTCCCTCAGGGACTACGGCCGATGTGTCGCTGCGCTGTTGCTCACTCTCGGCGTCGGAGCGGTGGCCAGGACCGCTGACTGGGAAGCTCTGTACGCGGAGAGCCTGATCTGGTCGCACCAAGCCGCATTCGCCCAACTCGCCGTCGACCACGGCAATCACCGGCCGCTCACTGTGCCCGGGTGGATGGAGTACCTGTCGATAGACGGTCAGGTACGGCCACAAGGCGACACTCTCTACCTGCCGGTATTCGAAGATTGGCGGGCAGAGACCGGCAGGGGCGTCGCCTACATACCGGGTTCCGATGGTCGAGGTACGACGATCCAGACGGCGAGCGGTGACCTCGGCAGTGCCACGCACGATCTTGGAGATGGTTGGTGGTGGGTGGAATAGACGTCAGATTGATCTTCTGATCGGTGCATCGGGTGATCCGTAGAGTTCCAGACACTGTCGCCGTGCGTTGCCCCGACGCGTTGCCGTACGGCCCACCAGGCAGAGGCGGAGGGTTTCCCGGGAAGGGCACCATGAGAAGTATGGCCAGCTCACGCGAGTCCACTTTCTGAGAGCCGATGAGTCGTGTAGCCCAGGATCGAGCTGGACTGACATGACCGGCTGGCTCGTTCATGATCTGCGTGACGAACCGAGGAGGCGCCGAGACTACATGCCGATGTCGGGTGAGGTGAAGTAGGCGGCGCTCTCAGCGTCCGCCGGGTAGTACGACTCGATCGCGACCTCGTCCAGGGTGATGTCCATCGGAGTGCCGAACGTGGTGGTCGTCGAGAACAGTCGCAGCTCCCGCCCACCGAAGTTGAAGATCATTGGGATGGCGACCTCGGACTCGACCGGTTTGCTCGTTTCCTCAGAGTGGGGGGCGAGGAGGTCCTCGTAGAGTGCGGTGAGCTCGGGGTCGGGAGCCGTGGCGAGCTGTCGTGTGATCCGGATACGCAGTAGCGCACGCACCTGCGCCAGGTTGACGATGTGTGGAGCGAGCCCACGCGGATCCAATCCCAGCCGCACCATGTTGATCGGCGGGGCCAGCAGGTCGGGGGCGACGCCGGCGAGGAACGGGTCGATGGTGCGATTGCTCATCACGATGTTCCACCGACGATCGACGGCCAGCGCCGGATACGGCTCATGCGCGCGCAGTACCCGTTCGATCGCGCCCCAGGCCGCTGACAGCGCCTCCTGATCGAGCGGTCGCTCGGTATAGCGGGGCGCGAAGCCGGCAGTCAGCAGCAGCCGGTTGCGCTCACGCAACGGCACGTCGAGCTGCTCGGCCAGCCGCAGGATCATCTCGGCGCTCGGGTGGGACCTGCCGGTCTCCACCAGGCTGACGTGACGAGCCGACACGTCGGCGGCGATCGCGAGATCCAGCTGGCTGAGTCGCCGGCGATGTCGCCACTGCCGTAGCAGTTCACCCACCGTGTACATGAACGTCGATGCTACTCATCGAACAGCCGAACGCCATGAAATGGGATTTCATCGACAACCACCCCGGAGGTGGAAACACTGCTGCCCATGACTACGCAGAACATGGCTTATGACAACAAGAGCATCGTCCAGCAGGCGCTGACGGCACTGGTCGCGACCGGCGACGTCGACGCGCTCGCGCCGTTGCTGAGTGACGACTTCCTCCACCACCGGCCGGACGCGACCTTCCATACGAAGCCGGAATGGCTGGCCGCCGTGGGTGCCGCGCTCGTCCCGCTCGCCGGTATGCAGGTCGAGATCCAGCACGTGCTGGCGGACGGCGAACACGTCGTGATGCATTCGCGGCGTCGGCTGCCCGGTGCAGGGCCGGAGATCACGGTCGTCGACATCTGGCGGCTCAACGACGGTCTGATCACCGAGGCGTGGGAGATCATTGAGCCGACCTCCCACGCGGCCGCCAACCTGAAGTGGTGGGAGATTCGCTGATCGCTGACCGTACGGCATACCGGTCGACTGCCCGCGCCGTGACGATCTCGCGTTCGCGCTGAGCGGGGTGGGGCGCACATCTCCGCGTCACGCCAGGGGCGATAGGGGACGACAGCGACCGCCCGGCGCTCCCGGGTGGGCGGGCCGGGGCGAGGCGCCTCCGTGAGACTGTCCGGCCTACGGTGTCCTTTCGACGGCCGGCACTCGATTGCCCGCCTCGCGAGGCATCAGCAGGAAGACCTTGGGGGACAGCCGGTCCATGTCCCCGCCTCTGCCGAACACCAGGCCGGCGGCGAAGTCGACGAACTGTTTCGCCTCGTCGTCCGTGAGCCCGTTGAGATCCATCACCACGGGCATGCCCGTACGGAAGAAGTGTCCGACGTAGATCGCCTCGTTGTAGTTCTGGGGACGTAGTGTTTTGACCACCGGACAAGTCTCCACCGTCCGTCACACCCGTCAAGGTGTCTTCTGCTTGGAACCCGCGAATATGTCGCGTACCCGGGAGTGATCGCGTGACTGAGTCCGGCAGGCTTCTCCACGTCATCGTGTGCGCGGCGGGCGCCGCCCGGGACGTCGGCCGTCTCGTCGCCCTCGCCCTGGACGAGGGCTGGGTCGTCCAGGTCGTCGCGACCCCGTCCGCGCTGGACTTCATCGACGTCCCCGTCCTAGAACGGCAGACCGGGCGTCCCGTCCGCAGCCGATATCGAAGGCCGGACGAGCCCAAGCCGCCCAGGGCCGACGCGATCATCGTCGCCCCCGCCACCTACAACACCGTCAACAAGTTCGCCCATGGCATCGCCGACACCTACGCCCTCGGCCTCCTCGCCGAGGCCCCCGGTCTCGGCATCCCCGTAGTCGTCCTCCCCTTCGTCAACGACGCTCTCGCCACGCGCGCGCCGTTCCGCCGGAGCGTCGAGAGCCTCAGGGCCGAAGGCGTCCGCGTCCTGCCCAGCCCTTCCGGACCCGACCCGACCGACACCGGAGACGAATGGGCCCTCGCTCTCCAGGAGATCTCAGGGAAACGGCCTCGCCCGATACGCGGCGGCCGCCCATAGCGCGGGGCGAAGAGTCGATGCCATGGGTCGCGTCGATCCCGGGGATTATCGGTCTGCCTTGGAAAGGCATTACGTGTCCGCGATTATCGGGTGATGCGAGATCACCCCTGGTTTTCGCGGCGCATGCCTTCTTCTGAAGTTATCCGATTTCGATCGGCCGGCTCACGTCTACTCCGACTTTCGGACCCTACAATGACCCGTGGAACAGGGGGTGAGTATCTGAAAGGACCAGGAAGACAGCGATCATTTGTGGTGGTCGATCCCAGACTGCCCTCGGAGATCGCGGATTTGTTGCGCGCGAATCCCTCCCTGCTCGGGCGCATACGGGCCGGTTGGAGGCCACCGGAGATTCCGCGAAGGAAGTCCGTAGATCTCCCGGCTGCCGGTGGCATGTTCGCGGGGGTCGGCTTTCTGATGGTGCTTTTCCTCGGAGGAGGAGCCTGGCTCGCAGTGCTGCTGCTCATCATGCTCGCGTACTGCCTTCACCTCGCGATCAGAGCCGCCGGGGATTCCGAGGAGAGCGCCACTCCGGAACGGGAACTGTACGCTCTCGCGGACCGCTACCGGGATTCCTATCTTCTGTCCGATGACTTCGACACCGATGCGAGCCGCCTGCTCGGCCGGGCGCGGACGGCGGTCGACTCCATCCTGCGATCGCGTGTCAACGCCGAAAGGCTGCTTGACGACGTACGGAACGCCGTCATGCTGCCGTCGCAGGAGTGGGAGGTCGCGCGCCTGTTGGCCAAGCTGTCCTCCCTGCGTGGAGAACACCGCGATCTCGTGCGTGGTGGGGTCGCCCGGGAGGTGGCGGCGGCGATGGAGCCGCTGGAGCGGGTACTCGCCGGCAGTGAGAGCGCTGTCATCGCGAAGGTCGAGGCGTTGGAGCGCTACGCGGCTCATGTCGCCGACGCCGAACGCGCCTACCGGGCCCGTGGTCAGATCGAGGCGCTGGTGGAACGGTTGCCGCGCTATGAGGAGTTGTTCGTCGAGTCGGGCGCCGACGCCCTGGGCATGCCTGAGATCGGATATCTCGCGGGTGAGGCCGATGAGCTGGAGCGGGCGTTGCGCGCCAGCATCGGTTCGGCGCACGAACTCTTCCTTCACCTGGACGGTCCTTCGCCGCTCAGGGGAAGATCATCAGATGATCGCCCGTCGCGCGGGGACAGTCAGACCGCACCGGGAGGCGTTCAGCCGCATCCTCACCCTCGGCCGAACAGGCAGTAGGCGGCCGTCGCGTCGTCGTGGGTTTTCGTTCGGGGCCGGCGGGAGCCGTCGGAATCGGCGTTCTCCGCCTCGCGGACCCTGCGGATCAGCTCGCCGGGTCCTGAATGTTCGAGGACGTCGAGGGCCTCGCGCCAGGTGGCCAGCTCGAACAGGTCGACGAGCCGGGAGGCTCCGTCGCTGAGCAGGGCGGCTGCCCGGACCCGGTCGGCGGGGAGCGTGCCGGTGAGCGACCGCTCGGCGGTGAGCGGGTCGACGGCGGCGATCCAGAAACCGCCCTCGCGGTTGCGGTGGTCCCGCATGGTCTCCACGTACTCCCGGCGCGCGGTCACGTGCTCGGCGCTTCCGTGGGCGAGGGTGTCCATGGCAGATCGATGCGCCCTGCCGATCCGGTTCACCCGGTCGTCACAGACGACTGTCGGCTCCTCCTCGCCGACCACGTCCAGGAGGAGGACGGAGTCCGACAGAACGAGGAAGTCCAGGTTGCCCGCCATACGACGGACCATGATCACTGTGGCGGACGGCGATCCGGGATGGGTGAGGTCGCAGAGGAAGTGGTGGAGGGAGGCGACGGCTTTTATGCCGTTCGCGAGTATCTCCGTGAGCGTTCCCGAGTCCTGCGTCATGCCCGCGAGGAGGGTCGAGCCCAGGGAGCGTACGTACCAGCCGACGCCGTGAACGCATCCGGTCTCCGCTCCTGCGGGGGTGCCGGCGCCGTCGAGGAGGACGAAGGCGTCCGGGGTCGCCCCGAAGAAGTCCTCGTTGTCTTCGCTGTCCGTGCTGTCCAGGGTGTCCGTGATATCTGTGGTGTCCGTAGTTTTGTCGGCGTCCGCGTTCTGCCTGCCGGGTGCCGCTTCGGTGGCGAAGGTGATGCGCATCGGGTCGGAGCTCCTCGTGCTGGACGGGCGTGCGCGTTTCCCTCACGAGTTCCCCGGTTGGAAGGGCGTACTCTCGCCCACTCCGCGCGGGATGTCTGCGGCGTACTCTCGCACGCACTCCGCGCGGGACGTCTTTCGCGGCTTACCGCCGTGGCACATCTTCAGGCCTTCGGGGCGTCCCGTACGGCGAGTCATGGATCCGGGGCGGGGCGTCACCGGTCCTTCGAGGCAGGCGCACCGGTGCGGGGACGAGCGAGGCAGATGAGCCGGGCACGGAAAAACCAGGGCACGGAGCCGCCGGGGATGGGACACCGGAACGCGGCGACCGGGATCCGGGGCGCGGGACGGACCATCGAAGAGGGGGGATCCTCGGTGGAGATGGACCCTCAAAGGGGGCGGATGTCAGTACGAGGGTTCGGAAATGGACTCGGCCCGGTAGACGTCCAGCGGTCCCTCCTCGTCCTCGTCCTCGCCCACCTTCCTCAGCAGCAGGGTTCTGCTGCCGATTTTCAGGGAACGTTCGCCGTTGATCTCCGTGGACGCGAACACCGTGACCGCGTGACCGTGCATATCGCGCACCTGGTCGTATTCCGGCCCGTCAGGAATCTCCAATTTGATGCGCCTCATCTGGAATGTCACTCTTCCAGTGTGAAAGCCGCGGCCTAGAAAATCGATCGTGCGTATGACGATATTTGGCATCATTTTTGACTGAAAAGGTATGAATGTAAGGCCCCTCCCGGGGTCGGGTCGCACGGTCGGCGGTGGCCGCCGTACCGGCGCGCCGCTCGGCCGCTTCACCCGGCAGGGGAGCGGGTCAGGGCAGGGGATCGATCTCGATGTTCTGGTCGTACTGGACGAGCTCCGCCCCGCGATCGGTGAGGATGGGCCACTTGGTGGCGCGGGCACACCAGACGACGTGTCCGGCCGTGATGTCGCGCGATCCGTCGAGGATCTCCGCGATGTCCCCGACCTTCCCGTGGGTGAAGTCGTCGATCTTCACGCCGGGTGTCGTGACGAGCTCGAACAGCTCCACCTGGGTCGAGATCGGGGAGATGGACAGGACAGCCGCGAGACTGGTCGCCGGGACGCATATCCCGCCGCCACGGAAGAGACACATGGCCGCGACGCTGCGGGAGTATTCGGTCTTCGCTACCGCGATGTCGACCAGTGCGCTCACGTCGAGCACTCGACCGGGAAGCATGGCTCAGCGCCTCCGGAAACGACGAATGCCGATCTGGCCCCACTCCGCCTCGGAGAGCTGGTCGACCCCGAGGGAGTCGGCCGCCGTGTCGAGGTCTTCGCGATGCAGGTTCCAGCGGCGCATCAGGGTGATCACGTGGGGTTTGTTGCCGATCTCTCTCTGGAGGGCCGCGTGGATCACGTCGGCGACGCGGTTTCCGGTCAGTCGTGCCTTCCGGGAAAGCGCCTCATAATCTGCTTTATCCAGCTCTATGGTGATAGCTGTATCAGAAACCGGTGCGCTGATTTCCTTTTGCCCTTCTCTGAGCTGAAGGTGCGCCAGCCACAGCGGAACCGAGTCCGATTCTTGTCTGGCGCCATCGTGATCATTTGATGATGGTTTTTCCGATCCTGTGCCGTCTCGCCATGTCGGCATGGAGTGGGCCATGAGTTCGACAGTAGCTGCGAATTGCGGATTATGGCAGCACTTCTGCATCAAAGGTCATCACTGCTGGAACCCTGGCGGCTGAATGTCGGGATTCGTAGGAGCGGAAGGATCACCGGGGTTCGTGGGGCCGGAGGGAACGGAAGGATCGCCAGGGTTCGTGGGGACCGAGGGATCGGCGGGATTCGTAGGAACGGAAGGATCACCGGGGTTCGTAGGAGTGGTGGGAGCAGTGGGGGTGGTCGCGCCGGGGGTGGGGGTGGTCGCGCCGCAGAGTCCCAGGGCCCGCCGCTGCGCGGCTATCTGGTCGACCGGCGCCTGGTAGGTGAGACGCTCCTCGGGCGACGGCTCGTACCGCCACGCACTGCTCTCGAAGGTGAAGCCGAACTCCGTCGTCTCGCTGGGTCTGGTCGCCTCGACCCTGGCGCTGTCGCCGGTGATCGTGACGGTGGAGATGGTGAGCGGGGAGTTCGTCAGAAGCGGCGGGCAGATCTCGAACAGCCTCACATACTCCTCCCGCGCGATCAGCCCCTGCGCCTCGACGGTCCACAGGTCCCAGAAGTCGCCGTACAACCCGCTGCTGTAGGCGTCGAGTGCCGGCTGGACGGCCTGGCGGACCGAGACCTCCGAGTGCTCGCCGCTGCTCGTCGGGGATGTGCTCGGCGGTGACGAGGGCGGGTTGAGCACCGTGAGAACGGTGATGAGGGCCCCGATGGCCACCCCGATGGCCATGATGACTATCGCGGCCAGTCCTCGTCCTGTCTCGCCACGGGGCGGCTGGCCGTACTGCGGCGGGTAGCCCACGTGCGGTCTCCGGGGGACTGGCAAGAGCGGATAAAAGTGATCATAACGCTCGCAGCTCTCGGCTGACCACGTCATCGGTCCGGTGATCGCGCTGGAGTCGACATTTAGGTAAACATCGACAAATCGCCCGAATCTAGGGCAAACCTACTGGGAAATTACCTACCATGCGAGACCATTTGCGCTTCTACCGGCATCGATGGTTCAAGGCGTGGATCGCCCTGATCGTTCTGTCCTTCTCGCTCATCACCATGATGCAGGTGGCCGGTAACCAGGCCGTCCTGCCCGCGGCCTTCTTCTACGGGGCCGCGGCGGGGCCCATCGCGCTCCTGCTCGCCGTCCACGACCGTATCCACATCGCCACCAGCGTGCCGGCCATGACGCTGGCGAGCATGTTCATGTTCGGCGGGGGCGTCGCGCTCCTGCTCGGCGGCTACTTCGACGCGCTTCTCATCTCCGAGAAGAACAGCACCTCGATCCTGCGGGTCGGCTGGATCGAGGAACCCGCGAAACTCGTCCCGCCCCTCGCGGTCGCGCTCACCGGCCGTCACCTCACCAAGGCCGCGGGGGTCGCGCTCGGCCTGGCCTGCGCGACCGGATTCGCGATCATGGAGTCGATGGCCTATGCATGGAAGAGCGTCGCCAACCACGACGGTGCCATGGGCGCGGGCACGGTCCTTCTCCTGCGCGGCCTCAGCACCCCCTTCAGCCACCTCGTCTGGACGGGCCTGGTCTGCGCGGTGGCCTTCGGCGTCTGGGAGGTCCGGGGGCGCGCCGTCGTCGCCCTGCCCATCGTCGTCGCCTTCGTCACGGCGGCCATGCTCCACTCGCTCGGCGACGGCCTGCTCATCCTGGACATCCCCCGGCCGGCGAGGCTGTTCTTCATCGCCACCGCCGTGACGAGCTACTGGCTGTTCCACCGGGCCACCCGAGATCTGAAACCGGTGCCGACCCTGGAACCGGAGCCGTCCCGCGCCTGATCCACGGGGTCAGAGCTGTGCCAGTAGCCACCGAGGTCCTGTGACCTCGGCGCCCAGCTCCGTGACCCGCTCGCGCAGTCCTCGGTCGGCGGTGACGACCAGGACGTGCTCCCACGGCCGCGCATCCCGTACGGCCTGGACGACGGCGTCGTCCCCGCTCCCCGGCGCGGCGATCACACGGACGCCGGGTACGGAGGCGACGCCGCGGGCGGCTCCCTCAACGATCGCGGTCAGCCTGGGAAACCAGCGTGCCAGCGTCGGCGTACGGCCGGGTACGGTCAACCGGCCGTCGCCGGCGCTCGCGCCGACCTCGGTGAGCAGTCTGGCCGCCGCCCCCGCGCGATCCCTCCACCAGCCGTGCTCCGCGCGGGCGCCCACGATGTTGGCGACGTCGAGGACGACGAGAGAGGGGGTGAGCACGAGGCCGACGACCGGCCAGGTCGCGGCGAAGCCGGGGTGGAGCTCCCTCGCGGTGATCTCCTCGGTGAGGACCCAGCGCAGATCGTCGCTCTCGGCGCTGGCGGGGACCACGCGCAGCAGCTCGGAAGCCTCGGCGATCACGGTTTCGAAGGACCAGCCGCCGTGGTCGTCGAGGTAGACGCCCTGGACCCGCAGATCGGTACCGTCCAGCGCGGCCTCCTCGAAGGCCTCGCGCAGCGCGGTCTCGATCGTGTCCTCGTGGCTGTCGCGGGCACCGCCCGGCAGTCCCCAGGTGCCGCCGTGGTGGCTCCACGCGGAGCGCTTCTGCATCAGGACGCGGGGCCCGTCCATGGGGTCGTGGTGGACGGCGAGCAGACCGGCCGCGCCGTACACCCCCCAGTGCCGGTGCCCGAGATCGCACCGGGCCCAACCGTCCCCGTCCCTCGCCGTCATGACTTCATGATGTCCCAGGACACGGTTGAGAACTCTCCGCCCCCTGGCCGATCAGGGAGACGCCGGGGATGGAGGGGACAACCAGCAGGTAAAAATCGTTCATGCTGCCATGTCGTGATCCGGCATACTTGCCGTCTTGATCCTCGTTGAAGGACCCACATGTATCCGAGCGCGCGTTTCGCACCTGTTCGCGTCCTGCAGCCGGTCCGCGCGTTCGCGACCGTGGCCCTCACCCTGATCGCGCTGAGCTCCGTCTTCTCCGCGGGGACCTCGGTGATTCGGCTCCTCTACCGGGAGGGCTGGTCGTGGCGGACGGCCGACGAGTGGAACGCCGTGTACGTGTTGCTCCTCTCCCCGGTTCTCCTTCTTTTCCTGGCCCTCCATCTGGCGGCGGGCATCGCCTTCGTGTGCTGGTCGTTCCGTGCTCGGGCCAACGCGTACGCGATCTCTCCCGGTGTCCTCCACAGGTACGCCACGCCGTTCCTGGTGTTCGGATGGGTCGCCCCCCTCGTCAACCTGTTCGTCCCCAAAGGGCTCGTCGACGACATCCTGACCACCTCAAGGCCCGGCGGGCTGCGGCCGGGAACCGACCTCTACCGGGGACGCCGCTCGGGTCTGGTCTGGGCGTGGTGGCTGACATGGCTGGCGTGGACGGTGATGGAGGCGGCGTCCGTGCCCCTGGGGTACGTGGGCATGACCGTTGTGGAGACCGTCGTCCTCGTCGCCTGCGTCCCGCTGCCGCTCGTCGCGGGCCTGCTCGCCGCCCGGATCATCCTGACGATCACCAACCTTCAGGAGAGCGCCCGTGCCGGCCCGCCCGCGGGGGGAGGACCCCTGAAGAGGCACGGGCCACCGGTGGGGTCCTATCTCGGTCTCACCACCGTCGTCGTACGCGACTACGACGAGGCCATCGGCTTCTACCTCGACGTCCTCGGCTTCGAACTCCTGGAGGACACGCCGCTGGGCGACGGCAAACGCTGGGTGACCGTCCGCCCGCGCGGCGCCAGGGAGACGGCGCTGCTGCTCGCACGCGCCAACGGGCCGGAGCAGGAGGCCAGGGTCGGCGACCAGACCGGTGGCAGGGTCGGCCTGTTCCTCCACACCGACGACTTCACCCGCGACTACGAGCGCCTGCTGGCGGCGGGCGTCGTCTTCGAGGAGGCCCCGCGCAGCGAGCCGTACGGCCAGGTCGTCGTCTTCCGGGACCTGTACGGCAACCGCTGGGACCTGTTCCAGCCCGCCGACGTCTCACCGGCGTACGGCTAGCCCGGACCGGGCTCTTGCCGACGTGCCAGGACCGGCTCTCGTCGACGTCTCACCGGCGTACGACTGAGCCCGGCTCTCGTCGACGTCTCACCGGCGTACGGCTGAACTCGTATCGGCACCGCCGCCGGACAAGTGCTTCTCCCGGTCCCCCGACAGTGCCGGATGGGCAGGTCGCCCTGCTCCAGCCGCGGGGCGAGCACCTCCCCGTGCCTCAGCTCCCGCCCTTCGCGAAGTGCTGGTAGTCCTTGGCACCGGACCAGGAGCCGCCCCACTCCCAGCCCTTCTGCTCGAAGGCCCTGACCACGCGGTCGCCCGGGTTGATCACTCCGGGAGCCCGCAGCGGGCGCTTGGCGAACTCGCGGGCGTTCTTGTGCGCCACCGAGCCGTTGGCGTACACGTACGGGTTCTCGCGCGGGTTGATGTCGATCGCCCGGCCGTAGGCGTGCTTGGACCAGTTGTTCGTCCCCTCCACGGGGCGGCAGTTGAAGGCCGAGGTGTTATTGGCCTCGATGGAGGCGAAGTCGCTGGCCTTGTAGACGTCGACGAGCTCCATCCTGCGGATCGGCCAGCGCCAGTCGTACAGGCGACGGAAGACGGAGACGATGTCGTCGGTGACGTCCTTGTTCACGACCAGCTCGCCGGTGTGTGGTTTGTCGTCGAAGCCCCAGTAGGTCATCGTGATCAGCCGCAGGTCGCCCACCGGAACCGGGCATCCGGGGCGCCACGAGTGTTCGAGCCGCTCACGGGCGATCCGGGAGACCTTCGCGGCGAACTCCGGCGGGCCCGACGGAGTCGGCGACACCGTGGTGGACGGGCCGGCCGTCGGCGTCGTGACGGACGGCTCGGGGGTGGCCACCCCGGAGGAGGGCGAGGACGCCGAGATCGGCGCGGAGGTGGCCGGGGGCGCGGCCGGGGCGGACTGGGAGGTGGCCGGACCACACGAGGCCGCCGCCAGGCAGCCGACGGTCGCCGCGAGCGCGGCCCGCGTACGGATCATGAATCGGGAACCTGACACGTGCCGCCTCCTCAGAAAAACAGACAAAAGCGACAAAGGACCATTGTAGATGATCGGCCTGTCCGGGCTGGGAGGCGGCCGCGACCGACCGTGGGCTCCGGCGGCCCGGGGCGTGCCGCTGATCGCGGGCGGCCACCGGCTCCCGGTATCGCCCGGCGCGCTCTTCGTGATCAGGGTGTTCGCCTCGCGCCAGGCCGCCGGACCGACCTCGGCGCCGTTCTCACAGAAGCCGCCGCTCCTCTCGCGCGGGGAAGCGCGGAAATCATCGAGGATCTCGGTCGGCCCCAGTCGGGCGTCGAGCCGCTCGACGGGCGGCTCGTCCTCACCGGCGGTCCGGCGAGTCCGGCGAGCTGTCCGATCGCGTGGCTCACGGTGGTGATTATTCCGTTGAATCTCCAGTAACGGGAGATTTTAGCTTGGCGGGCATGTCGAAGAAGAAGGTCAGCCGGATCGCGAAACTCCAGCTCCCCGCCGGTGAGGCCGGTCCCGCCGCCGTGGGCAAGGACCTGGGTCCGCTGGGCCTGAACCTCATGGAGTTCTGCCGCCAGTACAACGCGGCCACCCAGGACCGCCGGGGGTTCGTCGTCCCCGTCGTCGTCACCGTGTTCGAGGACCGCTCGTTCGAGCTGACGATCAAGATGCCCACCACGGCCTCGCTGATCCGCCGGGTGATCGGCCTTGCTCAGGGCAGCCCCCGTCCCGGACACCAGGCGGCGGGTGCGATCACCCGCGCGCAGCTGCGAGAGGTCGCCAGGACCAAGCTGCCCGACCTCAACACCGCCGACCTCGACCAGGCCGAGAAGATCGTCGCCGGCACCGCCCGCTCGATGGGCCTGACCGTCCGGGACTGAGCCCCGGTGTGCCGCCGCGGCGCTGTCACGATGGCCTGTGTCTCAGGACGCGTAGTCGGATGACGGCCCCGGAGAGCGGACCGGCCCCGCTGCGACGGCCGTACGTCCCGTGAGACCCGTATGTCCTGCGCGGCTCAGGCCGGCGGGGACCTGCGCGGCTTCGCCCGGATTCGTGGTCGCTTGGCGTGGGGGGCCACATTCCTTGGGGAGGCTTTTCATCGAAACGTATCGCGCCTGTGTTCGAACCCGCGCTACAGTCATGGGCACGGGATCGAACACGGGTTCGGTCTGACGTTCTCCCAGGTGAGGGGTGTGCCATGGCGATGCTCGCGGTGCCGTCGACGGCGTGCCCCCCGCTCCCTCGCCCGCCGGCGGAGGGCGGCGCGACACGCCGTAGCGCTTTCTACGGAATTCTAAGCAGGCCGCTATATCCCGTCATAAAGTCCGAGAGCGTGGACCCCGTGCGCAATCCCTACGCTCCCGGTGCCGGACAACGCCCCCCGGAGCTCGCCGGCCGCGACCGCGAGCTACAGCAGTTCGAGATCGTCCTGGAACGGGTGGCCAGAGGGCGCCCCGAGCGCAGCATGGTGGTCACCGGGCTGCGCGGCGTGGGCAAGACCGTTCTGCTCAACACCTTCAAGTCGATGGCCATGCAGCGGTTGTGGGGCACCGGCAAGATCGAGGCGAGACCCGACCAGTCGATCCGCCGCCCGGTGGCCGCCGCCCTGCACATGGCGATCAGGGAGCTCGCCCCGAGGCATCGGGCGCCCGAGCGCATCGAGGAGTTCCTCGGGGTGCTCAAGGCGTTCGCGATGCGCGACCCGTCCGCGGCCAAGGGCACCTCACACTGGTCGCCCGCGATCGACGTGCCCGCGGGGCGAGGGCGCGCCGACTCCGGAGACCTGGAGATCGACCTCACCGAGCTGTTCGTCGACGCCGCCGCGGTCGCCACCGACCTGGGGGTCGGCATCGCCCTGTTCATCGACGAGATGCAGGACGTGCAGGCCCCTGACGTCTCGGCGCTCTGCGCGGCCTGCCACGAGCTCTCCCAGAGCGGCGGCCCGCTGATCGTGGTCGGCGCCGGCCTGCCGCACCTGCCCAGCGTGCTCTCGGCGAGCAAGAGTTACTCCGAGCGCCTCTTCCGCTACGCGAGGATCGATCGCCTCGACCGGGAGGCGGCCGACCTCGCGCTCATCGCCCCGGCCGAGAGCGAGGGCGTGGAGTTCACCCAGGACGCCCTCGACGCCCTCTACGTGGCCGCCGACGGTTACCCCTACTTCGTCCAGGCGTACGGCAAGGTCGCCTGGGACCTGGCGCTGCGCAGCCCGATCACCGCCGACGACATCAGGGTCTCCGCGCCGGAGGCCGAGGAGGAGCTCGCGGTCGGGTTCTTCGGCAGCCGCTACGAGCGAGCCACCCCCGCCGAGCGCGACTACATGCACGCCATGGCCGCCATCGGCGACGAGCCCGTCGCCACCGCCGAGGTGGCCGAAGGGCTCGGCCGCAAGCCGTCGAGTCTCTCCCCGGCCCGTGACAGCCTCATCAAGAAGGGCCTCATCTACAGCGCGGAACGCGGGCTGATCGCGTTCACCGTTCCGCACTTCGGAAAATTCCTGCGGTCACAACCGGTCTGATCGAACGCTTGTTCGATATAATGTACGGGAACCCCTAGCCCTCTATATGGCTCTCTAGTGGGGAAGCTAGAGAGCCATATAGAGCTCAATCGTGCTGCCCTAGGAAAATCTAGGGCTCTCTAGCGTCCAGCCGATATCGGCAGAGATTCCGGCAGAGACTCCGTCGCCACCGGCCGCCCGTCCAGGCCGACCATGGCGACCCGCACCGCCGGGTGCCGTCCGCTCAGATAGATCGCGAAGACCACGTCGACGGGGGCGCCCGCGTGGCTGTTGCCCGGATAGACGAAGAACCGCCAGCACAGCTCCCGCCAGCTGTCGACCGGATCCTTGCTCGACAGCAGTCCCACGTGCGAACGCCAGACGGCGCTCGACCGCAGCCGTCCGAGCGCGGTGGCCGGGTCGAGGCGGCGCTGCTCACAGGGCGCCCGGTGGCGGAGCCTCGCGACCGTCTCCTCGATCTCCGGCGAGAGCGCGGCGAGCAGCAGCAGCCCCGCGAGCGCGGCCCACGCGTGGGTCCACGTCAGATCCGCCATCGACTCCCAGCCGGAAATCCCCGGGGTGAGGAGCAGTCCGAGGGACATCGCCGTCAGCACCATGGTGCGGCCCAGCGACCGCCGTCCCACCGGAAGCGCGCTGACCTCGCCGAAGCAGCCGCAGCCCGCGTCCGGACGGCGACGCCGCAGCTCCCACAGGACGTAGGTGGAGACGGCGAAGAACCCGGCGGTTGCCCACCGGAAGAACGGATGACCGGTCAGCAGCAGCCCGCTCGCCAGGAACAACTCCACGAACGCGCAGCACAGCATCGCGGGCGCGCGCCAGCGCTCGGGCACCAGCACGGCCGGTCCCAGCCTGCTCAGCATGCCCGGCTCGGTCTCGCGTACGACCGTTTCGACCTTCGCGGCCGTGCCCGCGACCAGCAGCACGAACACGACCGGCAGCTGTGCGGCGGCGATCGTCGTCAACATCCGTGTCACCCCATTCCAAGCCGGACGTTGAAGCACCCGGTGGTCAGGTCTCCGCCGAGTTCCACGAAGGAACTCGGTGACAGTTCCAGAATCCGGCCGCGCGGGGAGGTGCCGCACTCCAGGCACCGGTCACAGAATCGGCCGGCCAGGCAGCCGCAGGCCACGATCGGCAGGAGCGAGGTGCGCCCGGCGCACACGTTGCGCACGTTGAGCATCGACCCCAGCGCCAGGTACGGCAACGCCGCGCAGGACACCCCGGTGTCGTCGCACGCTGTGTCGGCCCGCTCCAGCATGGGGTAGGCCACCCCCTGCTCCCCGTCGTCGAAGGTGTCCGACCAGGTCGCCGTGCCCGAGATCCGCGACTGCACGCCGATGTAGCCGGAGGGCGGTGGCGGTACGGCCGTCCACCGGTAAGGCGGCTGCGAGGTCGCGGGCAACCGCGCCCGCGCCGTACCGTCCTCGCGGACCCCGATGGCGTCGAACAGATAGCCGGGCTCGAACCGCGGATGCCTCACCCGTAGCCGGCCGGAGGAGCGGTAGGGGATGACGATCGTGCGCCGCCCGCGGTGCGGCCCGCAGTACAGCTCCACGGTGTGGTCCTTGCCCTCGGTACCGATCGACTGGATCACCCCGGTGATCCTGGTGATGTCCGCCCAGATCCGGTCCACGACCCGGCCGGACCGCAGCGCCTTGATGATCACGTTGGCCCCCCGGGGGAGGTCGGCGGGGCTGACGGCCTCGCCGCGCCAGGCGGTCGCCCACGGGGCGATGACGAGCCGCTCCTCCTCGCCCTCCGGGGTGTCGACGACGATCAGATGCGGGCTGACGTCGAGGATGGTGCCGCTGACCGCGTGAAAGGATTCACCTTCGAAGGGGAGAGGGCCCGGCTCCTGGACGGTCCGGCCAAGCGCGGCGGCAGCCAGCGTACGGCGGCGATCGGCGCTGCGATAGGGCATCGTCGCTCCCCAATTCTGCGAGGTGTCGCAGCCAGCGTCACACGCTTCGCGGAATCCCGCTGTCCGCTCCACGAATAATCACGGCAGGTGTCCAACCAGGTACTAAAGTTCCCCTCCCTGGTGGAACGCATTGGTGCCCACCCCACAACAAACCGCTATCTAATGGTTCTTGCGTGTTCCATCGCCCATCGAAGCCGATCTTTACCTTTGATGGATGAAATATAGATTTCGGTTCAGCCGCAGTATGGGTTCGGACTGCGATTCTGGCACCTAAGCACCTGGAGCACAGGCTGGTGATCGCGGTGACCGGCGGGACCGACGACGAGTTCCGCGAGTATGTCCTTGCTCGCGGCCCTGCGCTGCTGCGTGCCGCCTACCGGCTCACCGGGCATCCGAGCGACGCCGAGGACCTGTTGCAGGCGGCGCTGGTCAAGACCTACCTCGCCTGGGACCGCATCCAGGACCGCGGAGCCCTGGACGGTTACGTACGCCGGGCGATGGTCAACATCAACATCTCCTGGTGGCGGCGGCGCAAGCTGGAGGAGTACCCGTCGGGCGAGCTCCCCGAGCCGGTCGCCGCGGGCGGCCAACACCTGCCGGAACGTGTCGAGCAGGCCCTCGACCGGCTGCCCACCCGGATGCGGACCGCCGTCGTCCTGCGCTACTACGAGGACATGACCGAGCCGGAGATCGCCAAGGCCCTGGGGATCAGCGTCGGGACGGTCAAGAGCACGGTCTCCCGGGGGATGGCCAAACTTCGCGGGGACCTCACGCCCTCCGAGCCGCGGCACCTGGATCGGACGGGATGAGCGCGCCCTCCTCCTGCCGGAAGTTCTCGGCCCCCGCAGTGGCGCACGGTCGTACGGCGTCGCGGATGGTCCTGAGGGTGGCGAGGAAGGAGTCGAGCTCCGCGGGGGGGAGAAGCCCGGTGAACCAGGTCTCGATGTCGATCAGGTGTTGCGGGAGGACGCCGCCGAGCCGGTCGGCACCGGTCTCGGTGATGGCCGCGTAGGAGGCTCGCCGGTCGGTGGAACACGCCTGTCTCATGACCAGGCCCTCGCGCTCCAGCCGGTCGACGACCCGGGTCGTCCCGCTCGTGGACAGGCTCGTCTGCGCCGCCAGATCACTCATGCGCAGCCGCCCCTGTGGCGAGCGCGCCAGCCTGATCAACGTCTCGAAGTCGATCTCCGAAAGTCCCGCTGCCGCGAAGGACTCATGCGACTTCGCCGCGATGCCGGTGTAGACCTCGGCGAGGAGGCCCATCGCCGTCAGTCGGGGGTCGTCAAAGTGGTTCACGGTCATACCCTACCCGACAGTAGTTGACGAGAGGAATATTCCTCGTGTAGAAATCTGTTGACGCAAACATCCAACCGGCAAGCATCTCTTCGGGAGCAGAAAATGACCACTCGGACCTGGGAGAACCTTCAGATCCCCGCCCCGGGCACCTACGCTCTGGACGTCGCCCACACCCAGATCGGCTTCGTCGTCAAGCACATGATGGTGAGCAAGGTTCGCGGTCACTTCAACGAGTTCGCCGGCACCGTCACCATCGCCGAGAACCCCCTCGACTCCTCCGCGCAGCTTTCGATCAAGACCGCGAGCATCACCACCGGTGCCCCCGACCGTGACGGCCACCTGCGCAGCGACGACTTCCTCTCCGCGGAGAAGTTCCCCGAGCTGACCTTCCGCAGCACCCGCGTTCTGGGTCACTCCGGCGACGAGTTCACCCTCGCCGGTGAGCTCACCATCCGCGACGTCACCAAGCCGGTCGAGCTCACCGTCGAGTACGGCGGCGCCGGCACCAACCCGTGGGGCCAGGACGTCTGGGGCTTCTCGATCACGACCGAGATCGACCGCGAGGAGTTCGGCCTGACCTGGAACCAGGCGCTGGAGACCGGCGGCGTCCTGGTCGGCAAGAAGATCAAGATCGAGATCGAGGGCGAGGCCAACCCGGCCGCCTGATCTCCGTGACCACCCGAGGCCTCACCGGACGGTCGGGGCCTCGGAAGTGTTCACATCGTGAGATGTAGCGTCTCGCAAACTGGGAATCCACAGGATTTCCGCCACACCCAGCTGTGGATTCCCCGGTTTGTCCACAGGGGCGAGGAGAGTTATCCACTGCTTGTGGATAACTCTCCCCCAACTCTTGCCCGGGACGTGATCGTCAACCACTTTGCCGCCTCGCCTGATGGCCGGTACTCTGTGCTGAGCCGAACGGCCACCAGGAGGCTTCGCCTAGTCAGGTCTATGGCGCCGCACTGCTAATGCGGTTTGGGTTTACCGCCCATCCGGGGTTCAAATCCCCGAGCCTCCGCAGTTCAGAGGCCCTCTCCCGAGACATGGGGAGAGGGCCTTTCTGATCTCCGAACACCACCGTGGTTGCAGTTCGAGTTGCAGTTGGGCGCTGACTCGTGATGCGGCGACACGGAAGATCAAGATCGACTATGCTGCCGCATCCGCCTATCGGGCCTCCCCGGAGAGCAACGCCCTCCATATATCGCTGGCCTGCCGGATCGGCCATCGATAGGTCCCGTGAACTTCCGGATTGCCTTCCAACTGGAGGGTGCGCCGGATGAAGCCCTGTCCTCCGGCCTGGCACAACTCGTACAGCGTGGCCCTGAGCTTGGCTGGTCACCGTACATGGTCGGGGGCGATCGGTGAGCCAGGGGTCGTTCTCCACCCTGGCTCACCGGTAACGTGGCTGATCACCGTTGGGAAAGGCGTCCGATGCAGCGTACGGTCGGGGCGTGCGCAACTGGATGTGCGCAGTACTTATGGGAACACTCCTGGCCTGTCTCACTGGCTGCACAGTCGCCGCCAACGGCTATGTCGGTATCAGTGTGGACGAGTCAGGTCACCTCATCGCCGTACTGGCCTGGTGTGGGCCTGCACCGGACGGAGTGAAGCTCTACCACGAGCGTGTCACTCCCCGAAGGAGCCCGACCAGCAACCCCGACGATGCGTACATCGACGACGCGGTATACCAAGCACCCACCTTGAACGGACAGAGCGCCTCTTTTCGACTCGACGCCCCCGCCGGTGACTGGGTGATCACGCCCAAGCCTCCCTCTCTGGATCCAGCGATCACCTACAACGCGTACGGCTTCACCAACGACAACACCAGTTCGTTAAGACACGTGAAGTTCGAGCTCGACGATGCCGCCAAGATCGCCCCGGGCCGGGTGCTGATACAGGAATGGGATGAGAAGAGGCAACAAGACATCGACGTCGTGCTCTCTCTGGACGCTTTCGAGCGAATGGGCCAGGATCCCCGGAACTGTCCTTGAGATCATGCTCCCGTGTAATATGCAGGAAATGATCATGGCGGCGGGAACGACTGAAAAGACGCCCGATGAACTCCTGTTCTCGTTCGCTCAACGGAAAAGGCGCGGTGAGTATGTCGTCCGACCTCACGCACGAACTCTGCCTCGAAATCGGGCGAACTGTGCGGGATTGCGCCCCGGACGGATGGCAGGAGGTCGACGTCCTTCGCTGCCAGCTCGGCACCTTCGGCATAACCGCGATCACCTATCGGATGGCGGACGGTTCCCGGCAAACTCGAGATGGCGAGGACCGCGGTGACCTTTTCCACCGGCTGAAAGTGGCCGAGTACAAGCCGGGTGAGGGGACGTGGTTCGTCTGTCGGCTTGGCTACAGCCTGCGCGGGAAGTCGTACGACTCCATGATGGAGACCTTCAGCATGGAGTCGCCTTTCTCCCAGGACTACACCGACATGATGCCGCCCGCCTTCGGGATGGAGCTGCCTTTTGCCCAAGCCGTCGATGTGCCCGCCTGGGCCTATGTGGAGGAACTGACCATGTTCCCGCGCAGGCCGGATCTCACCCCGTCGTGGATGCGCGCCGCCTGGCCCGAAGGTGTGCCCCCGCCTGAGGGCGACTCCACTCTCACCTCACCGGCCGACAGCGAACCCGGCTCGGCCTGGCCTCCGCTGGGAACCATGGTCGCGCGAACCGTCGGCCGCGACGAGGACCCGGAGACGATCGTTTTCGGGATGGCCGAACACGAGGACGGCACCGGGAACGCCTTGATCTTCATGATGTCCGCCGAGGAACCTGACGAGCAGGAGACCGGGCTCGGCATGGACACGTACTGCATCGTCCGCGAGGACCAGGCAGGAACCACCTATGGCGGCGTGACTCACTGCGGAATCGACTCCGGCCGCCTGACCTTCCACTTCACCGCAGAGGCCGCGAAGGAACTGAACGTGGAGCTCGTCGTCCGGATCGACCTCCAGATCGACGAGGGCGGCGTCGAACTGCTCAGAAGCAGCCTGCGAGAGATCCTGCTGTCCGGCCGTCACGACCAGCACCCCCAGGGCATGCATCTCTGACCGCCGGGCCATCGGCGGGCTGTCAACCAGGGTGACGAGGCGTCAACCGCGGTCACTCACGACTGGCCCGAAGCTCAAGCCGGCAGCCCTACCGGCCGTACTCGACGCACTTCCCAAGCTGACGGCGCGGGTTCGATTCCCGTCACCCGCTCCACTTCAGAAAAACGGCGTCTTCTGATCGGCCGGATAACTCACATGCTCGGGCTCATGCCCTGATGTCACACTGTCGCGGTGTCCCGAACCGACCTCAGCGATATCGAGTATCTGCGTCACATCGAGCACCTGGCACGCGAGATCGTCAACGCGGCAGACGACGCGGGATGGCTCACTCTCACCACCACTTCCGATGAGGCCACGCCACTTCGGCGAGCGGTGATCGAGACAGCCCGCCAACTCCGTCATTATCACTTCGATGGGGACGGATGTCTCGACGAGGACCTTCCGCTGATGAAACTCGCCGGGGTGGTCATCCTCCGGCCGCATGCCCTTCCCGTCGGTATGGAAGAGAGTTACACCGAGATCTGCGCTCGCCTGGACATCGAAGCCCGGCCCGGAGGGTGGGCGATCTGGAACACCTGGGCCAGAGACGGCCAGCCCATCTCGATCGTCCTGGTCGACTCCAGCGGCACCGAAGGACTGCTCACGAACTGGGCACAGGGCGTCGAGGTCCACCCGATCACCCCTCTCCCGGCCCAAGTAGTCCTGACACGGCAGGGATGGGTCACCCCCATGACCCTGTCCCCTGCCAGTACCCGGAAGCTGGGTGCGACTCGCCCTACCTGCTAAACGCCTTCCGTACACCCCGAGGTCTTCGGCGGAGGAACTCCAATTACGGGATGAGCAGGTATACGTAGGTGGATGATTTCGTCCATTAGATGGACTATGGGATTCTCTTCGGCATGACTGAGCCTACAGAGACCCCGCCTCCCTATATTCCTGGCCCCAGGCCCGACGACGATATCGTATCCGTTCGCATGCTGGGATCTATTGCGTTGGTTGGCGGCGCCGTTCTGTCCTTCGGCATTCTGCTCTTCAGCGTTAGGTTCCCGTCATGGCCATGGCTCGTGGGCTTATGGTTCACAGCGCTGATCGGTCTTGGATTACGCCTGGAGGCGGCGATTCGCGAGCAGAAGCGACGCTGCTGAGATCCCCGCTGTCGCTCTTGATCTCCGTGCTGATACCTGACGTCGGGCGGATCGTCGGTTTCGTAGGACACGGAGTCGCTCTGAGCGGCAGAGCGACGAGGCCCGTTTCTGTTTCACCTTCATCGCCGACCTCGCGCCTGAAGAGGTGCTACGCCGACTGGGACTCACCGAGGATCCCGGACAGGAAGGTTTCGCCACCGTCGAAGTCGGCCGCGCTCCTGGGGGATCGATCATGGTGGAGGAGGGCAATGCCGGGATCTTGCGCGACGTGGTGCACGCCCTCTCGCAAGGTACGTCGATCGCCAGCGTTGAGCGCAATGTCAACTACCACTCCCACTTCGTTCATGCCGTAGACGGTCACATCGTCGCGCGCCTGGTTCCGATGTTCGCCCACTGGGGTGACAGTACCGACCCTGAACGACTGAAGCAGGACCTCGAAGAACTGGGCATGCTCTGGGATTTCGACCCGGACCCCGAAGTCTTCCCGCCTTACATCGAGGGTGCTTTGGCGCTCGCTGAACGACGTACCGGCGTCCGGCTGGAATCTCGCCATCTCCAGCCCGGTGCCTTATCTCACCGAGCCTCCATCGCCCGCTACTACGAAAGCCCTGAAGGCGCATTTCCAGAGCCGGCTTGAGGTCGGTGTCCGTCCTGCGGGGAAAGCTCAGCATGAGCCCGTCTCGATGACGGGATTGGTCGGTAACCCTGCCCCATGCGAAGGCGGAGCGGGCGCGGAGTGACCTGGGAGTGTGGTGTCACCCAGGTCTGACCACATCGCGCATCTTGGGGAGGTGCGCCGTGTTAACGCTGCCAAATCGCGGTGCGGCCTCCCTTCGGCATCCCGGCATCGCGGGTGGTGATGACGGAGAGTCAACACAGCGGGCTCGGATGTTGTCAAGGGACGGGGGTTCCCAGGAGTCCTCTGCATCAGGCGTCGCCGAGAAGGGCGTCGCTGCCTGCGGATCTCGATCCTCGGTTCCGGAAGTTGCGGTTCTAGTGTGAAAATTTCATGGCGCGACCGCCGATAGATTTCTCCTATATGCCCTGAAGAGATGCCTTGCCCGGGCTGTGTCGAACCCACGATGAGGGGCATCGGTGCTGGAAGAGCGCGACCGAAAATTTCGCTCAAGTATTGACATGTTTCGGATAGATTTCCAAACTGAGTCTCCAAGCGGCCGGCCCTGCCTGATGTGGTGATCGAGTAAGGGTCGCCGGTCATGACGCCATCGTGGTGTGCGTCCCCGTTCGGGGTGCGGCGTCGTTCGCGGGGGTTCCCGCGTATCCCTCTTTCCGTGATTTCAGTATGGAGTCAGGCATGGGCATGAAGGTTTCACCCCCATCCGCGCGCCGAAGTTTCGGTGCCCTCACCAAGATCATCAGTGCCGGCGTCGTGGGTGTCGTCGGTGCGGCGCTGATGGTGACGGCTCCCGCGGAGGCGGCGGAGAGCACGCTGGCCGCCGCCGCCAAGCAGAGCGGTCGCTACTTCGGCACGGCGATCGCCGCGGGCAAGCTCGGTGACTCGCAGTACACCACGATCGCGAACCGTGAGTTCGACATGATCACGGCCGAGAACGAGATGAAGATCAACGCCACCGAGCCGAACCAGAACCAGTTCAACTTCAGTAATGGCGATCGCATCTACAACTGGGCGGTGCAGAACGGCAAGCGGGTGCGCGGGCACACGCTGGCCTGGCACTCCCAGCAGCCGGGCTGGATGGAGGCCATGTCGGGCAACAACCTGCGTCAGGCGATGATCAATCACATCAACGGTGTGATGAACCACTACAAGGGCAAGATCTACGCCTGGGACGTGGTGAACGAGGCCTTCGCCGACGGTAACTCCGGCGGGCGGCGTGACTCCAACCTGCAGCGCACCGGCAACGACTGGATCGAGGTCGCCTTCCGCACCGCGCGGGCCGCCGACCCGGCCGCCAAGCTCTGCTACAACGACTACAACATCGACAACTGGAGCTGGGCCAAGACCCAGGCCGTCTACAACATGGTCCGTGACTTCAAGGCGCGCGGCGTCCCGATCGACTGCGTCGGCCTGCAGTCGCACTTCAACAGCCAAAGCGCCTACAACAGCAACTACCGCACCACCATCTCCAGCTTCGCCGCGCTGGGTGTGGACGTGCAGATCACCGAGCTGGACATCCAGGGCGGCTCGGCCCAGACCTACGCCGCGGTGGTCAACGACTGCCTGGCCGTGGCGCGCTGCACCGGCATCACCGTGTGGGGTGTGCGAGACAGCGACTCCTGGCTGGGCGCCAACACCAGCCCGCTGCTCTTCGACGGCAACGGCAACAAGAAGGCCGCCTACACCTCCGTGCTGAACGCACTCAACGCCGCGAACCCGAACCCGAACCCGGACCCGACGGTGACCCCGACCACGACCCCGCCGCCCTCGGGTAGCGGGGGACAGATCCGGAGCGTGGCAGCCGGCCGATGTGTGGACGTACCGAACGCCTCGACCACCGACGGTACCCAGCTCCAGTTGTGGGACTGCCACACCAACTCCAACCAGCAATGGACCTACACCTCCGACCAGGAGCTCCGCGTTTACGGCAACAAGTGCCTGGACGCCGCGGGCACCGGTAACGGTTCCAAGGTGCAGATCTACTCCTGCTGGGGCGGCAGCAACCAGAAGTGGCGCATCAACTCGGACAACTCCATCGTGAACGTCCAGTCGGGTCAGTGCCTCGACGCCGCCAACTCCGGTACCGGCAACGGGACCCTGCTCCAGACCTACTCCTGCTGGGGCGGCAACAACCAGAAGTGGACCCGAAGCGGGTCATAAGACGGCACCTGCCAGTGCCGACAGGGACCGGGGCGGCAACGCCTGAGAACGGCGCCCAGCGGCCTCCCGCCGGCACGGCATATCCGCAGGAAGCCGGCTGAAGGAAGAAGGACGAGCCTCCCCTGGTCCGGGGTGACACCCCGGACCAGGGGAGGCTGACTCGTCCATGGTCCGGCACCGGATCACATGGTGGAGGTGAGCCCTTCCCCGATCTTCTTCAGCTCGGCGTTGACGGCCTCGGTGTCGGAGAACTCCTTGGCGTACACCGGGCTGAACATGATCTCGGCCCTCTGCCTGTCGCCCGTTCTGAGGAAGAGGGTCGGGGTGCCCTTCATGCCGTCCTCGCCGACGTGCTGCACGACCAGGTAGCCGCTCCGGCCGCCGACGGTCACCTCCTCACCGTCCTCCTCCGCGCGATACGCCTGGATCCGGTCGTCGGGCTCTCGGACGGCATCCTCCTCGTACACGAAGATCTGGACCTGATAGAAGCCCTCGGGGTCACCCTTGTAGTTGTACGAGGTCGAATAACTGTCGCCGAAGTCCACCGACCATCGGGACCATTGCAGCCCCTTCGGCACGTATCCCACCTTGACGTGCCCGAACTCCTTCCCGTCGCCCAGGTCCCCGAGGTCCGGCGGGGTGGTCCGCATGGGCGGGGTGTCGTCGATGGCGGGCGGTTCCGGTATCGCGGAGAATGTGCTCCGATCACCGGTCGTGGGCCCCTGGGCGGCGGTCAGGTAGGCGAAGGACGGGGCGACGACGGCCATGGACGCGGCCACGGACGCGACGACCGCCGCGGTCCTCGCCTTCCTCCTCCTGTCCCTGTGGGAGCGCATCACCCGCCCCAGCAGGTCGGGTGCGGCATGCAGCCTCGCCGTCTCGTCCGCCATGAGCCGACGGATCTCGTCCTCAAGCATGGGCATCCTTGATCGCTCCTTCCAGTGTTTCCCGGCCGAGCGCCGAACGGAGCTTGGCCGTGGCCTTCGACGCCTGGCTCTTGACCGTGCCGACCGAGCATCCGAGCACCTCGGCGGTCTGCGTCTCGCTGAGGTCCTCCCAGTACCGCAGGACGACCACCGCCCGCTGCCGGGGGGGCAGGGCGCGCAGCGCGTCCATGAGCACATGGCGCAGGTCGGGGTCGCCCGTACGGGCCGATGTCTCCGGCGGGCTGTGCATGGGGATGATGCTGAGGATCGCCCGGCGGCGGGCGCGACTGATGGCGGCGTTGACGATGACGCGCCGTACATAGGGCTCGGGGTTGTCGTGGCGGACCACCCGGTTCCAGTTTCTGTAGGTGCGTTCGAGCGCCGTCTGCAGCAGGTCCTCGGCCTCCGCCTGGTCGCCACAGGCGAGATAGGCGACCCGCAGCAGGCTCGTGGCACGTGTGGCCACGAAAGCGCCGAAGTCATGTTCCACGCCGCTCTCCGGCTGTCCGTCCGATTTCACACCTCCTAATACGCCTCGGCCCTCGCGACCGTTGCCCGCTCGCGAAGGATGTTTCGCGGGCAACCCTTCGAGCGGGCCAGGCGTATGAATTGGCGTGACCTCGAATTCATGGAGCAATCTGATGACGTTCGCGACCGCGCGGGGCCGGCGGCTGATCAACCTCGGTGTCGCCCTGGCCATGGGTGCCACCGTCCTGGGAGCGCCGCCGGCCGCCGCGGCCGCTCCACCGGAGGGGGCCTACTGGCACACCAGGGGACTGTCGACGTCCACCCACCCCTGGCGGTTCGGCACCAAGGCGGACCCGTACTCGCTGACCCAGCGGGAGATCTCGGAAACGTGGAGCGCCCCCGACGGCAGGGAGTGGTTCGGATACCGGGAGCTGGGGGCGCTGCCGAAGAGCGCGGCGGACAAGAAGGCGTGGCAGCGCGACGGCTCCCCCTCCACGTGGAGCGAATCGATCGACGGCAAGACGGTGAAGCTGTCCGTCGAACCTTCCAAAGGCCACGTGGGCCCTGCGAGGAAGGAACGGAACCAGCTCTTCTTCGCGGGGCAGTGGCTGACGTACGACGAGGTTCAGCGGCTGCCCGCCGACGTGAGCCGTCTGAAGGACTGGATCACGAGGGCGGGCGTGGTCAGCCGGGAGACCAGCACGGCCGGCTGGCTCAGGGGAAACCTGATCGAGCTCCTGCATGCTCTTCCCGCTCCGAAGGAGGTCCGCGTGGCG
The DNA here is from genome assembly GCF_040635605.1 of Streptosporangium sp. NPDC006930. Classification (NCBI taxonomy): domain Bacteria; kingdom Bacillati; phylum Actinomycetota; class Actinomycetes; order Streptosporangiales; family Streptosporangiaceae; genus Streptosporangium; species Streptosporangium sp. NPDC006930. Next base: position 250,090 of record NZ_JBEYID010000013.1, read on the forward strand.
GCCTACCAGGCCCTGCTGACGCTGCCGGGCGTGCGCGCCGACGGCAACGCGAAGGACGACCTGGGCAGGCCCGGCACCGCCGTTGTGATCGTCAGTTCGTCCGGAACGGGGAAGAAGGCGTACTCGTCCACGGAGAGGTTGATCGTCGACACCGGCAGGATGGTGTTGCTGTCAGAGGACCAGACAGGAACGATCGGCGGCAAGGTGGACGCGGGGCTCTCCCACAGGAAGACGATGATCGAGGTCGGCTGGACAAACTCCCCCCCTGTGGTTCCTGCCCTGCCCTGACGCGCCGCGACCGGCGTTGAGCTTTCCCAGGACGGGACACCTCACCTGAGTCGATCGCGTGCCGACCGGGGAAGGGGAGGTCCGTGCCCGCAGCATGGGCGGCATGGGCTTACCCGGCACCGGTGTGATGGGAGCGGGCCTCGTTGATGTCGGCCTCGTGGCGTACCGCCCAGTCGGCGAGGGCCGAGAGGGGCTCCAGCAAGGTCCGGCCGAGCGGGGTGAGGCTGTACTCGACGCTGGGGGGCACGGTGGGATACACCTCGCGCCGCACCAGACCGTCGGTTTCCAGAGTGCGCAGCGTGCGGGTCAGCATGCGCTGGCTGATGCCTTCGATCGCGCGGTGCAACTCGTTGTACCGGTGAGGGCGACCGCCGAGCAGGATCAGCAGCAGCATGCTCCACTTGTCGCCCAGACGTCGGAACACATCCCCGACCGGGCACGCTTCGAGCTCGTCGATCGGCACCGGACGAGGCAACGTGTGGGCCAGCACCGAGGGAACACCCGTGTGCGTACCGGACATGAAACTGCCTTCTTCCGTCTCCGACGTGGCAGCCCGACGATTGGACCGGCCGATCACCAGCCTATGGAGGACACGATGCCGGGCCAACGGGGAAAAACCGTGATCATCAGTGGGGGGACCGATGGCATGGGGCGCGCGACCGCCCTGGAACGGCTCGCGAGGGGCGACCGCGTCACCGTGATCGGCAGCAGCGAGGCCAAAGGGCGCACGCTGGTCGACCACGCCGCGAATCCGAACCTGCGGTTCCTGCGAGCGGACCTGTCCTCGATCGCCGAGGTCGAACGGGTCGTCGCCGACATCGCCGAGCGCCACGACGCCGTCGACGCGCTCGCCCTGTTCGCCAACCGGATAAGCCCGAAGCGCAGGGAGACCGTGGACGGCCTGGAGTTCACGTTCGCCCTGTACTACCTGAGCCGCTATCTGCTCGGTTCTCGTCTGCGGCCACTCCTGAACGCCGCACCCGCTCCGGTCGTCATCAACGTCGCCGGGGTCGGCAACACCGCAGGCCGGATCCTCTGGGAGGACCCTCAGCTGACCCGCGGGTACGGCCAGGTACGTGCCCAGCTTCAGGCCGGGAGGGCGAACGACCTGCTCGGCGTCGCTTTCGCCAATCAATCCGGGAGCGGCGGGAACGGCGGGAACGGCGGGAACGGCGGGAACACAGTCCGGTATGTCCTCTACCACCCCGGCTTCACCCGCAGTGGGGTCGACGGCCATCCGAATCCGCTGGTCCGGGGGACGATCAAGCTGCTCGCCACCTTTTTCGCGCGCCCGGTGGCCGACGCGGTCCGGCCGATCGTCGAGTGGATCGACAACCCGCCGACCGAACCGCTCTCCGCGATCGACCGGGGCAAGGCGGTCGACAAGTCACTGAAGACGCTCGACCCTGGCGATGCCGCGCGCCTGGTCGCCTACACCGAGGACCGCCTTCGCCGTCTCCGCGACCTCGGAAGGCCGGAAGCTCCTCAAACCGGACGGTAGACGTCCTCATCCCTTCCGAGGGCGTCACTGTTTCCGCGGTGCTGCCGCGCGTGGTGGCGGACGACCAAGCCTGCGGTGGCGAGGATGAGGAAGACGAGCACGATGTCCAAGGGGTTCACCATGTGCGCCCTCTGCCCTGTTTCAGGGCCGATAGTCACTATTCATCCGTGGAAGGGCTGTCACCTACGTCGCCCAGACGGAGAGCACGAGCGGCCACCCCGGGTAGAGCGCGCACCGGCCCCGTCCGCGCCGTCACCGGGTTCTGTGACGGCGCGATCCGGGGCCGTACGGATTTCGCGAGGTCATGCTCGCGTACCGAAGTGGCCTGCCTCCTGTCCCGTGCGGTTCTCACCGCGGCACGCCGCTTCGGTACGGCCTAGCATCCGACGGGTTCGGTCGTGCTGAGAATGCTGACGGTGCTGTATTGACCGGGCAGGCAGAGAGACCCGGCGTATGCGGTCGAGGCGACGGGAATGACGGGAATGACGGGAACGCTGACAGAGGTGACGGCGCACACCGGTGGAAGAGCGATCACGGGGCTGGCCGTGACGCATCCCGTGGGCTTGGTCGGCTTCGCGAGCGTTGTCGCGCCCGCCGGGCCTGTCGGTCCCGTAGGGCCCGCCGGTCCTGCCGGGCCCGTCGGACCGGTGGGCCCTGCTGGTCCCGCCGGCCCTGTCGGACCGTTCGCTCCCGGAGGTCCGGCCAGTCCGTCCGCTCCGTCCGCTCCGTCCGCTCCGGCTGGTCCGGCTGGTCCGGCTGGTCCAACCTGTCCTTTCGGTCCTATCGGTCCTGCGAGTCCGGGCGGTCCGGCCACTCCTTTCGGTCCTGCGGGTCCTGCGGGTCCTGCGGGTCCTGCGGGTCCTGCGGGTCCTGCGGGTCCTGCGGGTCCTGCAGGACCGGCCAGTCCTTTCGGTCCTGCAGGACCGGCCAGTCCTTTCGGTCCCGCCGGTCCTGCCGGTCCGGCTGGTCCCGCTGGTCCTGCCGGTCCGGCTGGTCCGGCTGGTCCGGCTGGTCCTGCCGGTCCCGCAGGACCTGGAATCCCAGGCAGGCCCGGCAGCCCACGGACCCCCGGCCGCCCAGGCGCGGCGGCATTGGTGGAGCTGGTCGCGGTGGGAGCCGCGGGCCTCCTGACGGGGACGACGATCACTCTGCCGTCGTCATCATCGTCGTCGTCCAGGTGTCGTGGCCGGTCTCGGTCGTCGTTCCAGCGGCACCCCTTCCCCCGACCGCCGGGTCCCGGCCCGCGACCGCCGGGTGTGCAGTCGCAGTTACGTGCACCCTTGGTGGGTCGGCACGGGCGAAGAATGGACTTCTCGCCACGGTGTACGGAATTTTGAAGCCGGGCTTTCCCGCCGGCACCGCCGGTGTCCCCGTTGTCACTGGGGGGTGCGAAATTGAGAAGATTCGTCTCCCCTGTGGCATTCGCCGGCGCCTGATTCGACGACATCACGAGGATGCCGGCCATCGCTGCGACGGCCAGAGCGCCGACGCGCTTGCCGGAAAGGGCCGGCACCAATTTGCTGTTACGAGGAAGCACGTTATTTCCCCATGTCGTTGCTAATTCCGAAATTGTTCGGACCTGTCAGGTGATCACGAAAGTGATGACGCACAGGAGATACCCGGGGCTTATGTGGATAACGCGCCGCCATAGTTCGGGAAGAGCAAATAAACAGTGTTGTGAAGGAAAACCTACACCTCATCTACGATTTAGCTACATTTATAATGATTATTCGTTCATAGTGTTCAACGGCTGATTTCAGGATGGCCGGTGGAGAGGGGGCGGCCGGGTTCATGCGGGGCGCCTCGCCTTTGCCCGGATCCGCTGTGGACCGCTCGCTCCGGTGTGCGGAATCCCGGCGAGAGTGAGCGAGAACGGTGGTGTACGGCCGATTCCTCGCCGTCGTGCCGGTCATCCGGTGGACTGTGGTGGCCTGTCCCCGTCGCGGTGGTACGCGGCTTTTCGCGTTCCATCGCGACGGGGGACGGGAAATGGCCCGCCGGACTTATTTCTCGCGGACGATGATCTCTGGGAATGACGGGTCGTCCTGAAGCTCCCTCATCATCCGCTCCTCCCGGGAGAGGCGCTCACGCCCCGCGGGTGCCGCGTTCTCGCCCCTGCGCCCGCGATAGCGGTCACGGTCGCGATCGCGGCCGTGGGGTCGGTCCTGATAGCGCTGCGGCCTTCCCCGCCACCTGTCGGAAGGCCTCATCTCACGTCCGCGATGCTGGTCGCGGGAGGGGTCAGGGCGGCGAGAGGAGTGGCCGTCGGGGTGCGGCTGTGAGATCGAGCCGGGCGTCTGGGCCTGCCCGATGGTGGCGTTGGCCGGTACCTGGTTCGACGTCATGAGGATGCCGGCGACTGCCGCGATGGCGAGAACGCCCACCTGCCTGCCGGAGTTCGGCCCCGGTGTCCGTCCGCTCTTTCGAGGAAGCACGATATTTCCCCATCTCGTTTCTGGTTCCGAAAACATCTGATATCCCTCACTGTCCCATAAGTGACAGCAGCTAGGAGATACCCCTCGGACCGTGAGATAGCGTATTGAAACGGTTGAGGCAGAGCAAATAAATGACACTGTGAATGCTGATGGGCGTTTATCTATTGCTATTTACTGCTTTGTCGTAGTTGTTCGTACGGCAGGGGAAACGGGATTGCTAGAAAGAAAACAGGGGAAAGGCAGAGCCCTTCCCCCTCCCGGCAAGATCTGGAAGAGGAAGAAGGGCTCGCGGATCCTTACAGGTAGACGCGGCTGTCGGCCTGGAGCGGACGCGACAGGCGCACGGTGATGAACTCGTTGTCGTCGGGCCTGCCCGGCGTACGGCCGGCGGAGAACGGGAAATTGTTGTCGTTCAGCACGCCCAGGGTCCGGTCGTCGAGGATCACGACGTCCTCGATGGTCTGGAACGGGAAGCGGAAGGTCTCCCCGAACCCGCCCAGCCCGCGCGGGTTGGCCAGGTCGAGCAGGTCGGCGACGAGGGTCTTGCGCAGGTCCGCGTGGCGGGTGTCCACCAGGTAGACGCGCTTGGTCCTGGCCTCGTCCCCCTGGAGGTTGTCGCGTTCAATGACGAGGAACCGGTGCCGGTCAACAGCGATCATGTCGCCGATCGCGTTGTCGGGGCTCTCCAGCCTGTAAGTCCAGCGCTTGCCGGTGTAGGACCGTTTGCGCAGGTCGAACTCGTTCATCCGCAGCGTGCCCGCGGCGTCGCCGTTCACGGTGCCTTCGAGCAGCGGATACAGCGTACGGCCGTCGACCGAGCGCGCCATGCCCTCGAACCCCTTGCTCCGCCCCAGGTTCGGCTGCTCGCCGTTGAGGGAGGGGTTCTCCGGGGCCTTCACGCCGGGCAGCGGGATCGGAGCCTCGAGCAGCCTGCCCGAGGAGGAGAAGTGCAGCAGGAACGGGCCGAACTCGTCCCCGATCCAGTAGGTGCCGTCGACGGTCCTCACGATCGACTCCACGTCGAAGTCGGCGCCGGTCAGCTTCCGGTCCGCCCTGGTCAGCGGCCAGGTCACCCGCCTGTCGGGGTCGCTCAGGTCGAATCCGCCCAGCACCGTCACCTTCTCGCGACGGAAGTCGGGCCTCACCCGGTGCACCCGCAGCAGGAAGTCCGCGCTGTTGGCCTGGGAGCCGAAACCGTTGTCGGACAGTGCCTCGAAGGTGCCGTCGTGCCGCCGCACGACGCCGCTGAAGCCCTGCACCGGCTGCCCGGCGAACGGCGGGGTCACCCCGTTGACGGGAGTCGTACCGAGTTGAGACCCCGACGGCTCGCTGCCGGGGACGAAGGTGAGCGCGGGCAGGGATGCGAACCCGGTCAGCGTGGCGCGTCCGAATCCGGCGCCACCGGACCCCGGGTGATCGGAGCCGGGGTGGCCCGGTCCCGTCCGCCGCGGGTCCGCCTCCTGCTTCCCGGCGCTGTCGGTAGAAGGGAGGCCGGGGTCGGCCATCGCCGGTGCGGACACCGCGAGTGCCAGCACGGCCGCGCCGATGCTGATCGTCATGCGTCGTCTCATGGCGGGCACGCTAGGGAAACGGCGTGAACGGCCGGTGTTGCGGCGCGGGCCGTACAGCGAAAACACGATGTGACCGTAAGAAAGGCTGACGGAAACCGGCGAGCCTCCCCTCCTCGCTCTTCGACGGGACCGTCCCCACGTCATCGAGGAGCGCGGGGCGACCGATGCCCGCGGTCCTCCCGCTCGTCCGGGGCCGGGAGGCGAGGGGAGTTCGAGGGTGAACCTTCTCGCCGTGCCCTCAGCGAAATAAGGTCCCAGGCATGAGGACTTTCGCGAACATCATCGAGTTCAAGGCCGCCGTCGGGGAACACCTCGGCCATACCGAGTGGCGCGAGATCACCCAGGAGCAGGTCAACCTCTTCGCCGACGCGACCGGCGACCACCAGTGGATCCACGTGGACGTGGAGCGGGCCAAGCAGGGGCCGTTCGGTGCCACCATCGCCCACGGATACCTGAGCCTGTCACTCCTGCCCTCCCTGATGTCGGAACTGTTCGAGGTGGGTGACCTGGCGATGGGCATCAACTACGGGCTCAACAAGGTCCGCTTCCCCGCGCCGGTCCCGGTCGGCGCGCGGGTCCGCGCCGAGGGCGAGCTCGTCGACCTCAAGGGCACCCCCTCGGGCTATCTGGCGAACATACGCATGACCGTGGAGGTGGAGGGCGGGAAGAAGCCCGCCTGCGTCGCGGAAACCCTCGCCCTGTACGTCCCGGCGGAGAAATCCTGAGCCCCCTTCACCCGCCGAGTCCGCTTCGCATCCCGGCGAAGCTCCTTTTCACGTCCGGGTGGAGGGCTTCTGAGCCGGACTCCTTTCACGTCCGGGTGGAGGGTTCCTGAGTCACGAGAGCTCCTGAGCCAGAATCGCGGCCTGTACGCGACTGCGGAGACCCAGCTTGTTCAGCAACCGGCTGACGTGGGTCTTCGTCGTCGCCTCCGCCATGTCCAACTCCACGGAGATCTCCGTGTTCGACAGGCCCCGGCCGATGCAGGCCAGCACCTCGCGTTCGCGCGGGGTGAGAGCGCCGATCTCGTACGACCTGCGCTGGGGGACCGACGCGCCGAAAGCCGAGATCAGCCGCCGGGTGACCGAGGGTGCGATGAGCCCGTCGCCCCTGGCCACCACCCTCACCGCGTCCACCAGGGCGTCTGCGTCGGTGTTCTTCAACAGGAACCCGGCGGCTCCGGCCCGCAGCGCCCCGAAGACGTACTCGTCGATGTCGAAGGTGGTCAGGATCAGCACGTCGGCGATCCCGCTCAGCTCGCGCGTCGCGGAGATCCCGTCGAGCTTCGGCATCCGGATGTCCATCAGCACCACGTCCGGACGGAGTTCGGAGGCCATCTCGACGGCCTGCTCGCCGTTGGCGGCCTGGCCGACGACCTCGATGTCGTGGTGACCGTCGAGGATGAGGACGATCCCGGCGCGGACCGCCGCGTGATCGTCGGCGACGAGGACTCGGATGGTCACGTGCTCTCCAGGGTGGGCAACTCGGCGCGGACGCGCCAGCCGTCATTGTGCGGGCCTGCCTCGAAGAGGCCGCCGACGAGGTTCGTACGCTCGCGCATGCCGATGATCCCCGCCCCCGCGCCGGGCAACTCCCGCTCCGCCTCGCCCACCGGGTTGTCCACGGTGAGCGTGACCAGTCCCGGCAGGTAGCCGATCACCACGTCGGCGGCCTTGCCACCGTGCTTGAGCGCGTTGGTCAGCGACTCCTGGACGATCCGGTAACCGGCCAGATCGACCGAGGCGGGCAGCTCCCTGGCATCGCCCTCCACCCGCATCCGCACGTCAAGCCCCGACTCCCGGGCCCGTTCCACCAGCTCTCCGGCCTCGGCCACCCGGCGCCGGGTCGCCTCGGGCTCCTCTCCGTCCTGCCGGAGCAGCCCGATCATGACGCGCATCTCGTTCATGCCCTCGACGCTGTTCTCCCTGATGGACTCCAGCACCTGCCGTACGGCCCGCGCGTCCAGGTCCGGGCGGGAGAGGACGGCGGTGGACTGGATCGCGATCGCACTGAAGTGGTTGGCGATCATGTCATGCAGCTCCCGCGCCATCCGGGTTCGCTCGGCCTGCACCGCGGCCGCCCGGTCCAGCTCCGCGAGCCGCGCCACCTGCTCGGCCCGCGCGCGCTCGGAGGACGCCAGGTCCTGCAGCTGTCTCATGAACATGGCGGTGAGGACGGGGGTCCCCCCGACCAGCCCCGCCTGGACGAAGACGATGGCGACGGCCGACCAGTGCCTGAAGACGACCCCCGCGACCACACCCGCCGCGACGGCGATCACCGAGGTGATGCCGAGCATCCACCGGCCCAGCGCCCGGGGGCCGTACCTCACCCCCGCGTAGAGGTTGTCCGTGACGATCAGGACCGTGCCCAGCGAAGGACCCATCGCGAGGTCGCCGAGGAGGGCCACCACTCCCAGCCCGAGCGCGAGCAGCGGCCTGCTCCGCCGTACCGCGACCCCCGCGCACGCGATCGCCAGCGGCCCGGCGAGGAGTGGGGCGGCGGCCCATCGCTGCTGGTAGGCGTTCGCGGCGAGCAGCAGCAGGCCGACGACGAAACACGCCACCGCCCACAGCGCGTCTCGTCTCATGCCTGTCATCTCACCATTTCGATACGGCCCGCAGGAGCGGCACAGGGAGGATCGTCGGTACATAAAAGGGTGTACGCCGGTTCATCAGCACCGACGATGTCCCAGGCCGATCGGCCCGTGAGCATGGACTCATGATTCTGGCCATCATCATCGGCTGCGAGATCGGCTTCTGGATCCTGCTGGGCCTGGGACTCGCCTCACGTTACCTGTGGGGGATGCGTCGGCTCAGCACCGCGCTGCTGCTGGCGGTCCCGTTGCTCGACGTGATCCTGCTCATCGCCTCCGTCGTCGACATGCGCGGCGGCGCCCAGGCCGACTGGCGCCACGGCCTCGCCGCCGCCTACCTCGCCTACTCGATCGTCTTCGGCCACCGTACGATCACCTGGGCCGACGCGAAGTTCGCCCACCGCTTCGCCGATGGCCCCGAACCGTGGCAGCCCCCACCCGGCGGCATGGCGAGGGCCTGGTACGAGTGGGGCATCTGGTTCCGGATCGTTCTCACGTACGGCATCGCCTGCGCCCTGCTGTTCGGCTTGATCCTCATCGTCGGTGACCCGTCACGGACCATGGCACTGAACGAATTCATGATCGGTGCGCTCAAGATCCCCCTGATCGCCGTGCTCTGGCCGCTGAGCTACACCCTGTTCCCCAAGAAGGCCGGCGTCACCGGCGATCCCGGCCGCTGACCCGGCACGTCCGACCACGGCACCGCCGGCGCTTCCCTCGCTTCCCCTGCACAAAGGCCACAGTGTCACCGGCGCTTTCAGCCCGAGCCCCGCTTCCCCGGTGCCCTCACCATGATCCTCCAGGCCACCTGACCGCGCCCATCGCGACACGCTCCCCTTCGGCCCTCCACCGGGACCGCGTCGGATTCCTCGGCGGAGACGGGGAATCCGGCGCGGACGGACGGATCGGAGGGCGATGGCTTAACCGGTTCGAGGCATCGCCCAAAACCCGCTATGCTTGCTTACGCAGCGAGCGGCCGTAGCTCAATGGATAGAGCATCTGACTACGGATCAGAAGGTTGGGGTTTCGAGTACCTCCGGCCGCACAGCAGGTCAAAGGCCCTTCGGGATCATCCCGGAGGGTCTTTTTCGTGTCCGTACAGCAGCGATATACAGCAACGGGATCTGCTGCCTTCGTCACCGCCCCTGACGATGTGCCGGAGAGGCTGCTGATGAGCCCCTGTTTTGTCTCACCCGTCTGCGAAGATCCTGAACTCCCCGTACCCGAAGTGACGGAGTCTCACGACATGAGCGATGAGCGGCCCGCGGGCGTCGACATGTACCGCTACTACCGGCGTCTTCTCAAAGATCACTGGCTGGGGACGGCTATCTGCTGGACCGTCGTTGTCCCCGACAACGGTGAACCGCTCACGCTCGCCGAGATCGGGGAACGAGTGAGTGGCGGCGCGAACCATGAGATCCACGAGAAGGCACGCTTCGAGGACGACTACTCCGACGAGGCCGCCTGGGCGATGCTGGTGGGCCAATCCGGCCCGATGACCGAGTTGTTCGAGGACAACGGCTACCACGGCGTCCATCCGCCGACGCTTTCACGGCTCAGTGTCGGCGCACGGGCCTACAGCGTCTACTGGAACGTGAACGCCAACAACAGCGTCGCCTTCGCCGCCGATGGAGAACTGCTCCTGATGGTCGATGCCATGTACCCGGAGGCGTGGGCACAGGAGCCGAATCTGGCGCGCTGGCCCGAATTGGCGGTCATGGCGCCGCACTTCAAATGGAGGAACGGGAAGAGCTGGCGAGCGGCGGCGCTGGCGACGATCGAGCTGACCACAGGAGCCAGGCTGAGCCTGGATTGGTTTGACCAGGAGCGCCCATATCTCACTTCCCAAGATCCTGCATCGGATTGAGCAGAGGTGGGGTGAGCTTCCCTATGAGAGGGTTGATGACGACTGTGACGGCATTCGATGAGAGTGAGCGTCTGATCTGGGCTGGGCAGGCCGGAGCGTACGCCGGTTCTTTCGCCAGGCTCTGCGCTTTTCCCGTCGAGTGGCTGCTCGATGCCGCCGAAGTCCGGTTGGGAACGCATGTGCTCGATGTTGGCACCGGCACGGGAACTGCTGCGGCGGCTGCCTGCGGCCGGGGCGCCAAGGTGACTGCAGTGGACGCCGAACCCAGCATGGTCGAGATGGCGGCGTTGAATATTTCGACGGCTGATGTGCAGGTGGCCGCTCTACCCAGTCTTCCCTTCAGAGATGATGAGTTCGACGCCGTGGTGGCGAACTTCGTCCTCAATCATGTTGGCCAGCCGCTACCGGCGTTGGCCGAGCTGCGTCGCGTGGCCCGTCCAGGCGGACGAATCGCTTTGACGATCTGGTCGGTTCCAGCCGCAGCGGGGCAGGCCCTCCTCGGGCGAGCGATCCAGGCCGTCGGCGTGACCCGGCCCGCTCACCTCCCGCCGCTCTCTCTTGAGAACGACTTCCCGCACACGAAGCAGGGCTTCGCTGCTCTGCTCGATAAAGCCGGGTTCGCCGAGGTCTCCTGCCAGACCCTCAACTGGGATCACCGCACGACGCCTGCGGAGTGGTGGAGCGGTGCGGTTGCCGGAGTCGGATTCACCGGGCACGTCGTGGCCAGTCAGCCTCCTGAGCTCATTGCGGAGATCAAACGGCACTTCGACCTGCTCAGCACTGAGTTCACCGGTCCAGACGGATCATTATGGCTCCCCCACACGGCCCTTCTGGCGTTTGGGAAAGTCTGAGGCAGGATCGGTTCACCATCGGCACCGCGGTCTTGGGAGCCAACCTGGGAGCCAAAGCCCCAGGCGTGGGAGCGGACGAACTGTGAGCCGTCACGGTTGAACACCATGCCGAACAGGCTCATCTTCCCGTCGACGGTGGTGGAGCCATCATTTCGGCCGAGGGTCACGCCCTTCCAGGCAGGAGGTCGTACGTCGCGCCTGCCCCTGCGGGCGGCCCCTGGTGGTGCACCACCGCCCGCGGGGGGGGCGTGGGGGCGGGGGGGCCCGGGGGGCCCAGCCGGGGGGCCGGGCGGGGGCTGGGGCC